>DAOWBJ010000303.1 GCA_030634125.1 Victivallales bacterium | reverse complement strand
TTTACCGCTTTTATCAAATCCAGTTCTTCTTCACTGAGATCACCAGTCAAACGAAAAGTAAAGGCGCTTCATGCGTTAAAGCAGTGCTCATGTTCTGCAATTCTTTCGAGCTGAAAGCTTGTTTCCAGCGCTTCTGTAAGATTTCAGGAAAACGGGACAAAGGATTGCCGACGGTTTCTTTTTGATAATCTTCCAAGCCGGTTCTAAGGATATTGCGAAGAACTCCGTTAATAAATCCACTGGCGGATTTGCCGTAGTTCCGGCGTGCCAGATCCACCGCGACATTAACCGCTGATTCAGCCCTGATTCCGCTTTGAAAAAAGCACTGAGTCGTAGTCATCTTCAGTAAACGCTGATAACGCGGTTTAGGCACACGAGCACATTTCGAGTCGACAATGCGGTCAACCAGAGCTTTATTGCGGAAATACTCAAACAGCATACTCGATACAGGGGGACGCAATTCAGGGGAAACATCCTGATCCAGATAATCATCCAGACTGACATGTTCATTTGTCCATTTAGCAAGCCCCATAAGCGCGGCTTTTAAAATCCGCTCAGCGGTTTGCGGGAATTCGTTATTTATCATATTTCAATCCGTAATAATTTTGTCATTAAGTTACTATTATTTGTAGTGTGTCCACATACGAATAACTTTAACTGTTTTTATGTCATCAAGTATTTGGTAAACAAATCGATGTTGTATGTTAATTCTTCTGGAACATGCTCCACTTAAATCTCCGACCAATTTTTCATAGGGCGGAGGACTCTGACAGGGATCATTCTCAAGGATAGCAAGAATACGTTTTGCTTGAGGTTTCAGGCCAGAACGAGAAATTTTTTTAGCATCTTTTTTCGCTTGTGATGTATAAATAAGTTTCCAACTCACCAGTCAAGCTCCGTGCTGCATTTGTCCACAGGCGTATTCAAGCCTTCAACTATAGATTCACGGATTTTAGGAAATGATTCGAGATACAGAGTTTCTTGAATAGCGCGCCAATCATCTTCAGAAATAAGTACTGCGGAATGGCGTTTACCGGCAATCTGAATTGGCTCATGCGATTCAGCGACATCGTCAATAAGTGAAAAAAACTGCTTTCTTGCATCAGTTGCTGTAAGTGTTGTCATTGTAACTCCATTTTTTTATTTCAAGGTGGTACTTGATAGTGTACTACACTTCTTCGCAAATGTCAAATTTTTATTGCAGATATTGAATTAAACGCAAGCTTAGTTGAAATGAAAATATCAATCGCCCAGAAATTTGTCTTGAATACGATAATTGCGAATGTAGTCAGCAATGGCGTCTTTCAGGCTGGTCGCTGTTTTGTTGTAGCCAAGCGCCTGTAATTTTCCCATTTCCGTTTTTGTGTAGTATTGATAACGGTCTTTCAAATGTTCGGGCATTTCAACATATTCAATATTTACCGGCTTGTCCATAGCCTCAAAAGCAGCTTCCACCAGGGCGTTCCAGGTTTCCGCTCTTCCGCTGCCTATATTGTAAAGACCACAGGCATTCGGGTGATCCAAAAGGAATAATATCATGTCTACCGCGTCTTTTACATAAATAAAATCACGCATTTGCTCACCGTCGGCATACTCAGGGTTATAGGATTTGAATAAAGCCATTTTCCCGGTCGCGGAGATTTGCTCGTAAGCCCGGCAGACAACGCTGCGCATTTCAGCTTTGTGCATTTCGTTGGAACCATAAACGTTGGAAAATTTCAGGCCGGTTATTTTAGATAACAAGCCGGTATGTTTGGTCCATAAGTCAAACATCTGCTTGGAATAACCATACATATTCATAGGACGAAGCTGTTCAATTTTACTTTCATCATCAAGGTATCCGCAACCGCCGTCGCCATAAGTCGCGCAGCTGGAAGCGTAAATAAAACGAATATCATGCGAAACCGCGAAAGCAGCTAATTCCTGAGTGTATTTGTAGTTATTGTCAATCAAATAGCCCGCGTCTCTTTCAGTAGTGGACGAACATGCCCCCATGTGAATAATCGCGTCAATCTTTTTGTTCTCAAAAGTACCGTCCTGAATCATTTCACGGAAATCTTCTTTTTCCTCGTATTCCGCGAAACGCAAGGCGCGAAGATTTTTCCATTTATCTGATTCTCCGAGATTGTCAACACATATAATTTCATCAATACCGCGTTGATTAAGTCCCCATACGATAGCACTGCCGATTAATCCTGCCGCTCCCGTAACTATATACATTATTTTTCTCCCTTATTTCATTGCGTGAGTAAACAGATTGACTTTTTCTCTGTTTATTTTTCTCATAGGTGTCTGCATGCCGGTTAAAGTAAGTGTCATCATTGCCGTATAATTAAATTCCTTGTCGCCAAGGGAATTACGTTGCTGGTTTTGCGATAATTCAATCGCGGCTTCCCAGCAATGCAGTTGTTTAACTACTTTCAACTGCTGCTGACGGAAGAACCCGGCTTGAAAATCATATAAAAATTCATATTCCGCGCGCAATGTTCGATCCGGCATCAAAGGAACCCCAAAACCAAAACGGATATTTTGAACAAGAGAAGTATATTCCTGGTCGAAAACTCCCCCCCCCTGTATTTCGGTAAAGTTACTGCCCATTGAGTAAACCGAATGTGTAGTATATGGATTCTGGAGTACATAAGACATAAATAGATTAATATCTTCAGTAGGTTTATAGCGCGCCATCACTTCCCATTTATTCAGCCAGTTAATTGCGAGCCCGTTAGAGTTTCCGCCTTCAACACTGTTCTTCTCGATGCGGTCATTGCCGGAAGCGTCAACTGAGAAAAATGTAAGAAAACTTACTTTTTCGCTTGGATTAAAATAAATTTTAGTAGCAAAATCTCCG
>DAOWBJ010000187.1 GCA_030634125.1 Victivallales bacterium | reverse complement strand
TTTTTATTTTTTAACTTACTTGTTACAAATGAATTGCTCATTTTATTCAATCTCCAAAAAGCTCTTAGAGCTATCTTTTTGCACCTATAATTTAATTTTAAGCTTTTCGCCTCGAAACTTATAGATAATATATATCTTCACCTGTATCTGTTTGAAATCTTTTAACTTTACAATGTTTTAAACCGCTGTCAACAGCAACCTGCGGCAACCATTCCTCTTCGCCAATCACGGCAACTTTACTCCAATATACTTCGCGTCTATGGTTTTCGCAAGCAAGTTTTTCGTTTAATGTTTTTTGGTACCACTTGCGAAAACTGCTTTTTAAAGAGCTCGGGATTTTGATCCGCCATTTCCACTTTCCTTATTAGGATGGTAGCGATTGTATTAATCATTTCCATGGTATCCTTTTTAAGTGCTCAAATATTGTTATCCAACTGGATTCTTAGTCGCAGTCGGGTACTTAAAAGTTCCATTCAATATCTTAATAATATAAATAAATAAAGCTTTTTCAAGTAATATTAAAAAATAACAATTGCAGTTTGCTTGATAATGAATTAGATTAAGCTTATAATGTTTAATTGACAAGGATGTATTTATATGCACATAATTGACCGCGGATTTATGGATAAGCTTAGTGAGCAGGCAAAAACAAGTGAACGTAAAAGAGCGCATTTTAATCTTCATGAATCACTTGATGAGGATATTCACCGCTTATGCATAGGAGCGGAGCCCGGAACATTTATCCGTCCTCATCGCCACCTTGCGGGCGATAAATGGGAATTATTTATAATTTTACGCGGAAAAATCGTAGTTCTGATATTTGATGCTGACGGTACTGTGCTGAAACGTGTCGAAATGACTGCCGGCGGCGACACTTGTGTGATAGAAATTCCAGCGGTGTCATGGCATGCTTTTGCTTCAATGCAAAGCGGTTCCATCGTAATGGAAGTAAAAAGAGGACCATACGCGCGTCCTGTTGAAGAGGATTGGATGCAGAGAGCGCCCGCGGAAGGAGAAGCCGGCGCCGGTGAACTCCAGGAGTGGTATCAGACTGCTCAAGCCGGAGATAAACTGCCCTGTAAGCTTTAACGGTTTTATTACGAAATATAATTAGTATAAATATATAATTATGGAAAAAAATATGAGTGAAAATTCAGAAAAGAAAAAATCAGCTGTAAAAGCAATTCATAAAATTATAAGCGAGAATTTTAAAAATAAAAACTCCGCGATTGCAGCGATTCGCAAATTTATAAACGAAAATATTAAAGATAAAAAAGCAGAAGTCATAGCGATTCGCGGAATCTTGTGTGCCGGGGTTTTGGCTTTTGCTCTTTTGCTGGCAGGATCTTTTATGTTATTTTGGAGCGCGCCTAAACGCCGCTCGACTTCTGAATTGACCAAAGTGCTTCGAGCTGTACCTGTGAAACTCGGCGATGTTAAATTGAAACTTGCCGGATATGGCACGGTTGAACCAATTCGGGAAGTAACTTTGAGCTCTGAGTTGAAAGGCCGGATTACCATGAAATCTATTGACTTGAAGGCTGGACAATTAGTCACTAAAGGACAAGTGCTCGCAAAAATTGATGCTGTTGACTACGAAATCGCTTTGCAGAAAGCTTCGGCTGAAGTAATGCGGATACGCTCTGAATTGATTCAACTTATACAATACATTAAAGACTGGGAAACGGAAATCGAAAAAGACAAAAAAATTCTGCTTTTGTGTATGAGTGATTATGAGCGGCAATTAAAGCTGCAGCGTCGAGGCGCGACTGCCCAGAAAGCCGTAGAAGCCGCACAGCGTATCGTAGTTAATCAACGCAAAGCGATTATTAACTCCCAAAGTAATATTAATCAGAAACGTTTGAAGATCGCAACCTTGCAGGCCGGCTTGCAGGGAGCTATATCTCAGGAAAAACAAGCTGATATAAATCTCAAGCGCAGTATTGTCCGCAGTCCTTTCAACGGACGACTCAAAAAATTATATATTGACCATGGAGAATTGGCGAATCCGGGTACAAAATTGTTTGACATCGCGGATGATACACGATTGGAAATACCTGTTTCGCTTGATGCAAGCGAAGTAGCTCAAGCTATGGGAATGATTAAACATAAATCGGAAAAAAAATATTCAAATTGGTTCAAAACCCCGGAAAACAAGAAAGTTAAAATTCAATGGACGGAAGGACCTGAGCTATGCGAATGGGAAGGGAGCATTGAACGAGTTAAAGATTTTTGCGCGGATACCAGAACTGTAACTTTTATTATTCGACCTGTGAAATTTACGAAAGGCTCTAGCGGATATTTCCCCTTACTTTCAGGAATGTTCTGTAAAGTTTTTTTTCATGGAATCACTTTAAAGAAAGCGGTTGCTGTTTCATGGTTGGCCGTGCAGTTGGACGGTAATGCTTATGTGATTAACAAGGAAGAAAGACTCGAAGAACGTAAAATAAAAATTTTCCCTACAAAAAGTGAAGACGCTATTATTTTCGGGGGCTTGAAAGATGGTGATTTGCTGGTAGTTCAGCGTTTGCCGCGAGGTTTGATAAACGGCATGAAAGTACATGCAATCAACCCGGAAACCGGATTGCCGTATAAACTTGAAAATGATAAGCCGCAATCCAAGAAAAAAAGCCTGACGCGTAGCCTGCGGGGAAATAAAAGATGAAATTTTTGGTTAAACTTCTCCTGAAAAATCCTGTTTTTGTTAACATGTTGATGGTTATTATTCTTGCCAGCGGTATTATTGGCGCGGTTTCCATGACTAGAGAATTGTTCCCGAAATTTGACTTGGATATGGTTTCTGTGAGCGTTGTTTACAGTGGAGCGAACCCCGCCGAGATTGAAGAAGCTATATGTTTGAAGCTGGAAGAAGCTATTGACGGAATTGAGGGAGTAAAGGAAATTCAAACTACCGCGTCCGAAGGCCGTGGAAGCGCCATAGTTAAAATTGAAGATGGATATGCTTTGAATGATGTTTATGAGGAAATAGAAAGCGCGGTGGATGTTATTTCCACTTTCCCGGCGGAAGCTGAGCGCCCGATCAGAAAAAAAGCAAGATTCTGCGGGGGTGTTTTATCAATAATAATTTGGGGTGAGTTGCCCGAACGCCAGTTGAAAGAAGCCGCCCGCATGCTGAACAACGAAATGCTGGAAATAACAGTGATCATCCAGGCGGCCAGCAGCGGAATTCGGGATTATGAAATCTCTATTGAGATATCCGAAGACAGATTACGCAAATATAAATTGAATTTTTCAAAGGTGAGCGAAGCGATCCGGCGTAACGCGTATAATTATTCCATGGGAACTATACGCGCTAAAGATGAAGAATATCGTATTCGCGCTATCGGCCGTAAATATCAAGCCAGAGATTATATGGATATTCCGATTCTTTCCAACCCTGACGGGACGGTTATAACTTTGGGGGATATTGCTTCAATCAAAGATACATTTGAAGATTCTAAAATGATTTCAAGGTTCAACGGCAAACCGGCGGTGGCATTGGATGTTTTTAAAACAGACCAGGAAGATACTATTTATATTTCCGATAAAGTAAAAGAATTTTTGACGCGTAAAGAAAAAGAATTACCCGCGTCAATCAATTTTACTGTAACAAGAGACCGGGCAAAACTCATAAGAGGGCGCTTGGACATGTTGATTCACAATGGAATGATAGGATTGACTTTAGTATTTCTCTGCCTGTGGATGTTTCTGGATATAAGACTTAGTTTCTGGGTAACTTTGGGAATTCCAATTTCATTAGCCGGTGCGATGATTATCATGTATATGTCTGGATGCTCTATTAATATGCTGTCCCTGTTCGGATTTATTATGGTGCTCGGACTGATTGTTGATGATGCTATCGTAATTGGCGAATCGGTATATGACGAACGTGTTAACGGCGCCAGTTGTCACGATGCCGTTGTCAACGGGGCAAGTGTTGTGGCTTTGCCGGTTGTCGCGGCTGTCCTGACTACAATTATCGCGTTTCTGCCGCTTTTTCTGGTAACTGGAGTGATGGGAAAATTTATCAGCCAGATTCCGATTCCGGTCATTGCGGCGTTGGGAATGTCATTGATCGAAAGTTTGATAATTCTACCCGTACATTTGCGGCATTTGCCCAGAATGGATAAAACACACCCGCCAAAACAATATAATTTCGTCGGCAGATTAAGAATGAAAATTCAAAAAGGATTGGATCACTTTATAAATAATATATATATGCCTTTTTTGAAAAAGATGCTGGGATGGCGGTATTTGATATTGTGTATTGCTCTTAGTGTATTGATTATTATTGGCGGGCTCGTTAAAAGCAGAATTGTTAAAATTATTTTTGTCCCGAGAGATGACAGCAATTTTATTATGGCTAAAATCGAAATGATGCCCGGAACAACTATTGATGAAACGGAAAAAGTTGCCGCGCGAGTATTAGTTGGATGGCAGAAAGTCGCGAAAGAATATGTCAACTCCGTTTCCGCTGATAAAAATCTTTCAGAAGGTGTTTTTACTTTGATCGGCGCGACAACAAGACATGGGGGCGGCGCCACTAAAACCTCTGAACTCGAAATAAGTGTTGACCTGATCGATTCAGAACACAGGAGCGTCTTTTC
>DAOWBJ010000231.1 GCA_030634125.1 Victivallales bacterium | reverse complement strand
GCTGAGACAGCCGTTACTACATATAAAATGTAAATAAACAATAAATGATGTAGTCACCCCTGTCTCAGGGGTGGGGAACGCTTGTATTGCTGAGACAACAGTGACATCGCGAACATGAAAATGTTAGATTTTAACATCATGTTATCAGCGCACCCGTTTTTTGAGTCTGTTTTTATTTTCGTCTTTGTATTTTTGAGAAACGTCGGCTTCGTCTGTCGTCGCGTCTTTTTGGGGCTGCTGCCTGTCCGCCCCGGCGTTGTTTTTTGAGTACGTCCATTTGAGGACGGCGTTCGGCCAGGCCGCGGTTGACTTGAATATCTTCGCCTTCCGGTGTTTTGCCGCAATAATACATTGCCGCGCCCATTGTCATCGGCAAAGGAATATAATCCTGAACTTGCTGCGGACTCCAGTTGTGGTGATTCAAAAATTCATCTACTGTTTTCATTTCTTTTTCCGTACAGCCGGGGAAATTAGAAATAAACAGAGGGATCAGATATTGTTTTTTACCGACCGCTTCGCTGTTTTCTTCGAAAATTTTCATGAATTTATAAAAATCTTCCGCCGGGTTTTTACGCATTAAATTTAAAACTCCCGGGTGCAGGTGTTCGGGCGCTACTTTCATGTGTCCTGAAACATGGTGCTGTACTATTTCGCGCATCAATTCGCGTTGTTTGACCGCTAAATCCAGACGTATCCCGGAATTTATATAAACGTGTTTTACGCCCGGGAATGTTCTGATTTTGCGCAGTAATTCAATTAAATCTTTGCCTTCAGCCTGATAATTTGGACATTGTTCCGGGAACAAACAAGTTGCGCGGCGGCAGTTCAAACATTTTTTTATATCGACAGGACCGCTGCTATAAATATTGCCTGCCGCTCCGCCGATGTCGCTGATTGTGCCGCGGAAATTCCCGCGTTTTGTCATGCGTTCGACTTCGCGGAGGATTGACGCCTGGCTGCGTGAACGGATTGAACGTCCCTGATGCGCCACCAGTCCGCAAAAAGTACAGCCTCCGGGACAGCCGCGAACCGCCGGAATAGAATGTTTGATTGTTTCAAATGCCGGAATAGTTTTCTTATATTCAGGGTGCGGCATATTGGTAAATGGCAGATCGTGAACTTTGTCGAGTTCATCGCTGGTCAAGGGCATGGCCGGAGGTTCGAGTACCAGCAAACGGTCACCGTATCGCTGAATTAAACCGCGGGCATTGCAGGGATTCATTTCTTTTTCGATTAAAGTTGTACTGCGCATTAAAGCGTCTTTATCGCTTTTCATTTCTTCCCAGGGAGGTAATTCGAGACAGGCGGAAGTATTGAATTTTTTAGCTTTATTTTTGCCCAGAACCACGGCGGTACCGTGAATTCCGCGCAAAGGCTTGCCGTTTTCCAGCCGCTTGACGATTTCGTTAACAGAGTTTTCACCCATGCCGAAAGATAAAATATCCGCTTTGGAGTCGATTAAAATGCTTTGGCGGATTTTATCCTGCCAGTAATCGTAATGCGCGACACGGCGCAGACTGGCTCCGATTCCTCCGAGAAAAATCGGTTTGCCGGGGAATGCGCGGCGCGCGAGTTGAGAATAGACGATTTCCGCATGAGGCGGGCGTTTGCCGGCTTCACCACCTTCGGAGTAAACATCGTTTTTACGAAAACGCCGGGCGGCGGTATATATATTGACCATTGAATCCATATTGCCGGAGCTCACGCCGCAGCAAAGTCGCGGCTGCCCCATTATTTGTAAAGCCGCGGGGTCAGTCCAATCCGGCTGCGCGATAATTCCGACACGGTATCCTTTATCCTGGAGTACGCGTCCGATAACTGATACGCCGTATGAGGGATGATCGACGTAGCAATCACCCGTTATCAAAATGATATCAAGCTCGTCCCAGCCGAGTTTCTGCATATCTTCGCGGGACATTGGAAGGAATGGAAATTTTTTAGAATTCATTTTTTTGATTTATCAGGGGATGTCTTTCGGGGTTTGATTTTTATTTTCTCAAATATACCATTTGCGGGGATTTGATCGACTTGTGTCAAATTATCATAATTAACAAATTGAAACGGCACTTTGCAGTTCACGTGTCCGCTTTTAACCAGAGAATAAACAAGAGTCAGCGGAAGTTTTTTTTTCGCGTTGCCTAAAAGCTCACTGTTTATAATAAACAATAATGAATAAATAGTATTTGGATCAGTTTTGACTAATTGCCATTTTTTTGTATCAAAAGATTCGTTTCCTGATCTCAAGGCGATGCATTTATATGCTTTATCTTTGAAGTTTAATTTAAAATCATAAATGCTTAAGCTTCGTCCTTTATGCAGCTTAAGAAAGATTACCGCATAGGCATAGTGTTTAAATTTAAAATCATAATCAGAGCTGTCCATATTTTTGATGACAACTTTGTTACGGCTGATTTCCGCTGACAAAATATTCCCCAGCCGGAATGGACGCGGAGCACTTAGCAATTTGAAACTTAAAGCACATAAAAAAGTAAATATTAATAGTTTTAGTGTATTCATAAATATATAACCTGATTTTTGTTTGTATATGAAATATAAACGAATTAAAGAAAAACTCAAGAACAATTAGCAATACGATAGCGAAAATAGTGCTTATTCATTTGACGAAAGCTTAAACATGGCGTATTTTAGTAGTGAACCTTTGTAATAAATAAGCTGGAGAACAGATTTTGAATCCACGTTTTCATAAAAATGTATTGGCAAAAGTCAAAAATACAATAAATAAAGTTAAGGAAGCTCAAGCTGACAAGTCGTCGCAGAATGATTATCTGGTCAAGATGAACATCTCGCCTTTGATGGGCAGGCGTGATGCCGCCTATGATCGCGTGGAGACTCTGCTTGCTGATAAACTTTTTACATATTCAGACATTGACCGCAAGAAAATTTATGAAACAGCCGTGAAGCTTTTAGATACGGTATTGGAGGATTCACAGGAGATTTTAATCGCGCTGGATAAAAAAAAGCGTATTGAACAGGAAAAAAGTTTTATTTGTTTTCTTGAGTTATTATACAGTATCATTGAAGCGGCAGATAATCTGGTGGATTACGAATTGTCATTGTATAATAAAGAGAGCACGGTAAACAAGTTTTTAGGCAGTGTGATCGAGGGGCAGTTACGTGAAACTGATGATATTATCAGCGACAGCGAGATGACTATTGTCCAAAGCATTAACGGACTTTTTGAAGTTACCCGCACACAACTTAATAAATTACGAGAATATTCCCGCCGCGGTTTTACGCGCCACAACGCCGCAAAGTATAAAAAATCATTTGCCGAATACAAGAAAATATTTGAATCGCTAAATGATTAAGCTTATCCTTCAGGGCTGTAGTTCGGCGCGTCTTTCAACATGGTAATATCATGAGGATGAGCTTCGCGTAAACCTGCTGAAGTTACTCGAATCATTTTGGCTGTTTTCTGGAATTCTTCCACTGTTTTTGCGCCGCAGTAGCCGAGGGCATATTTGAGACCGCCGACAAATTGATGAATGACGTCAGAAACCGGACCGCGGAATGGAACTAATCCTTCAATTCCCTGCGGTACTAATTTTTTGTCGCTTTCAACATCTGCTTGACCATAACGTTCACGGGAAGCTTTGCCTGTCTTCATCGCTTCAAGACTGCCCATGCCGCGATAAATAACAAAACGGCGGCCATGATGTAAAGTAATCTCACCGGTGCTTTCACCTGTTCCAGCTAAAGCAGAGCCCATCATCACGCATGAAGCGCCGACAGATATTGCTTTGGCGACATCACCGGATTGTTTAATTCCGCCATCCGCTATAATCGGAATATCGCCGGCGGCGG
>DAOWBJ010000161.1 GCA_030634125.1 Victivallales bacterium | reverse complement strand
GCAATTGTCAGTTCGTTAACCGGATTTTGAGTTAACAGAGCTTGGATTTTCAATAATGGAATAATAATTTCGTCAGTTTGAGCAGTTTCCTTGAAATTATATTTGTTGAGAACTTCCCAGGCGTATTGATCTCCTCTGGTTTTCAGTGCCAAATCGGCGAACAGCGCATGACAAACGCTGGAGTTTATATCATCTCGAAGAATAAGTTCATTGTAAATAGAAAAAATCTTATCCAGGACTGCCCATTTACCGTAACGCAAAGCAACAAGCCCTGTACTGTAAATGTAAAATGGATATTGTTCAATATCTTCCTTGAGCTCTGGTGAGGCAAGTTTAAACCTTGATGCTTTAAAGATGCGTTGAATATAACTCCAGTTGTCAACATCCAGCAGGGCGGGGATGTAACGCAGTGAGGAAAGTCCCGGGCTTTTAGAATCTGATATAATCCAGCCGTAAATTTTGCCGCAGGGAACATTCTTGAAAATGCCAAATTGTCCAGAAAATTGTTGATTCCCTGCCAATAAGCGTAATTTTTTGTTGAATATAGTTCGCAGAAAAAGTCGTGTTCCGGAAGGAATGCAGTGCAAAAAACGATAACGGTTTTGGATGGAGAAAACTCTCGGATCATTGCTTTTTATGGATAATGAACCTATCCGTAATTTGCCGGCAATAGCTTCAGGGTAGATTGTATAAACTATTTTGTGGTAATCTTCCAAAGCGGCTTGAGCGTTTTTATAAACTTCGGTGTTTGCATATTCAGTTTTAAAATTATTTATATTTTCATATGCCGTGTAGTTTAATTTTGTCATTTGAGTAATAATATTACACCATGAATTATACGCGGCAACTTCTTGAGACGCAGTACTTACGAGTTTTCGACAGTTTAACCAGTCTTCTGAATTGTCAGGATAATATTTTGTGATAAAATCTTTAAACAGCTCATCTTTAGCATTTAATAATAACCAGCAGGCGGTGCTCATAGTGTTTTTCCTGGTAGACTTAAGGTTTCCTTTGATGAGAAATTCATCAACCAGGCGACACCAGCGAGAGTTGCTTAGCTGAGTCGCGCGTAACTTCTTGCGACTGAAAACGCCTTCTGATAATTGAGTTTTTAGATTCATGCTTTGCCAGGAACCGCCGGTAATGATATATTCCTGATGTTTAATTTTCCACGGTAGTTTTTGCCCGACAAGCTGATCCAGATTTTCAAAAATAATGCCTTCCCGGTTATATTTGCGCGGAAGTACTTTCAGCAGAAAAACCAGGGCTCTATATTGCGGTAATTTTTTATCCAATTTTGGAGCTCTGTTAAATAAGCCTTGTAAAGTTTTTACGGTCTGCTTTGCTTTCTTGTTAGAACGAAATTTAGTGATAAGGGTGAAAAATTTATTTTGCCGGGCGATTAATGCATTTTTATCGCGTTTCATGATACGCCGTTTTTTAGCAATTTTGCTCTCATTTCCCAGCATTAAATTGAAATTCTCTAAGTCCCGCTTGTTTATATTTTGCCGCGCTTGTTGAATATAATTATTTAATTCTACAATACACGCGGCTAATTTTGATTGTTCGATTGTCGATAAAGACTTGTTTCGTTTTAGTTTGAGAGCCTGAAATTTGAGACGTGAAACAGTTAGAATATCACCCTTAAGGTCTTTCGCTGTCTCCAGTAAGCTTTCCAATTCTGAATGAATTTTGTCATTTTTTTTGATTTCAACAGTTTCAACCACGATTTCTTCTTTTGGTGGAGACGGTGTTTTAACTTTTGGCTTGGGAGCAATTATTAGTTTTTTGACAAACCCGGGGACTTCTTTCTTTTTAGCTTTTTTGTAATATAAAAAAGCAGCTGCGGCCAGGCCGCAAATTATTAAAACTAGTGAAAGTCCCACAATTAAACGTAATTTTATTTTAGAACCGGACTTTTTCTTTTGAAGTGCCTGTAAGCTTTCGACAACTTCAGTCCAGCTTTCAGGGCGTTGTCTGGGGCTTTTGTTGAGCAATTTATCAACTAAATCCGACAATGACTTATCTATTTCCGGCATTTGCTCAGTTAACGGAGTATGATGTTTTCTCAAATGCATAGATAAGACTTTTTCGCAGTCGGCTTCATTGAACGGTGGTGAGCCGGAGAGAATTTCATAAAGGGTTATTCCAAATGAATACATATCGGATTTAAAGCCGATCTTTTTGTGCTCTGCCCGGATGACTTCGGGTGGGGCATACATGGGAGTAGCCATTATTTCTTCGCTTTTTTCGTCGAAAATAGTTTTTGCCAGTCCAAAATCCGCCAGTTTAGTCTGCCCGTCTTTGCGGATCATAATATTGTCAGGCTTGATGTCGCCATGAAACAAATGCTCCTTATTCCATGAATATTCCAGCGCTTTTGCTAATTGAAGCATGATTTTAACTGCGTTTTTGGGTTTAAGCGCGCCTTTAGACTGAAGAATGTTCTCCAGCGATTTACCCTCAATTAATTCCATTGCCAGAAAATATATACCATCATTGGTTACACCCGCGTCGTAAACCTGGATGATACTTGGATAATTCAAACGAGCCGCGGCGCGCGCTTCTTTGAGGAAATCTTTTACAAAATCAGGATCTCCGGCTTTAACGTCAGGCAGTATTTTTAACGCGACTTGCCGGTCGAGGCTGGTTTGTTCAGCCAGATAAACTACGCCATTCGCGCCGCGCCCTATTTCTTTGATAATCTTGAATCCGGCAATAACCGTCAACGGAGCGATGGAAGCGTCCCTTAAAGCAGCTCCGCATTCCCGGCAACATTTTTTATTATCGCTTTCCGTATACGATTGACAATTTTTGCAAAAATACTTCATCCAGTAAACTAGTCAAAATATACACAAATACAAGCTAATATCGCATTTATTTATATGAAAAATACATTGCTTATTTGCTAAGCGCGGGGCTTCAATATATATTGGAGTAAATAATAACACAATTTTGACTGTATAAATGAATACTGAACGAAAACAAATAATAAATAATTGCAAACGTGTCGTAATCAAAGTCGGTACCAGGCTTTTGACAGACGAACACCGTATACCTGTACTTATTTCCGGGATCAGCAAATTCCGCGAAAAAGGTCATCGGGTAATATTAGTTTCTTCCGGCGCGGTTGGAATCGGCATGAAAGAACTCGGACTCAAAAAACGCCCTTCAAAACTTGCTGAAATTCAGGCACTTGCCGCGATTGGACAAAATAAATTGATGTCTATTTATGATGACCAGTGCCGTAAACATAATTTTAAATCGGCTCAACTGCTTCTGACAACCGCGGATCTGCATTCGCGTGAGCGTCATTTGAATGTGCTTAACTGCATTAACTCGCTGCTGGAAAATGATATTTTACCCATTGTCAATGAAAATGATTCAGTATCGGTAGATGAACTTAAATTTGGCGATAATGACGGCCTGGCCGCCTTGCTGGCGACCATGACCCATGCCGAATTAACTGTTGTTCTGACAACAGAAAGCGGATTGCGTGAAAAAGATAATGGTGTGCTTGGTGAACGGATTTCTCTGGTAAAACAAATTAGCGCAAAAATGCGCAAAGCCGCCGAAGGAACAGATAATACGGAGTTTTCCATTGGCGGAATGGCATCAAAATTAAATGCCGCCAAAATTGTAAATTCAGCAGGTGAGTATCTATGGATTGCTGATGGACGCGAGGATGATACTATTGATAAAATTCTCAGTGGAGAAGATGTCGGAACTTTGTTTGTGCCTAACGCGAATAAGATGCAGGCGCGTGAGCGCTGGCTGCATTTTTTCGCTAAATCGACCGGGCATTTAATTGTCGATGACGGAGCGGCAAACGCGGTTTGCAGTAGCGGAAGCAGTTTACTGCCTGCCGGGGTTAAAGGTGTTGATGGTAAATTTAAACGCGGCGATACTGTAGAAATTATTGATTCAAAAGCTAATATTATAGCTCGCGGTCTGTCTAACTTCGATAGTGCTGACGCCGCGGCGATTGCCGGGAAGCAAAGTAATGAAATTTTTCAAATCCTACAGCGCGATAGCGATGATGTAATTGTTCACCGTAACAATTTGACTCTCGTTCGATCTGAAGCGCTTTAAATCGAGACAGCTGCGTGAAAGTATTTATTAAAACCTATGGCTGCCAGATGAATGAGCGTGATAGCGAAGCAATCGCCGGGATGCTCGCTAAGCAGGGATATTCTATTGTTGAGCATGAAAGTGATGCCGGTATTTTGATTTTCAACACCTGCAGCGTGCGCGAACAAGCTGAACGCAAAGCGGTCGGCAAAATAGGCATTATGAAAAAGCAGAAAAAGCGGAAACCTCATTTAATCATCGGCGCAATGGGCTGTATGGCGCAAAATATCGGAGATAAGCTGCTCAAAGACCTGCCGCATTTGGATTTCGTTATAGGTACGGGACAACTCCACAAACTGCCGGAAGTTCTTAGTTCAATTATTGAAGAACGAAAACAGTTGTCATTGCTTACAGGCGGCAGGGAAGTCTTGACCTCAATGGGGACTCATTATCAAATGTCCGGGACAAAAGAATATAAAGCGTATATTGCCGTTACACGCGGCTGTAACCGCTTTTGTTCATACTGTATCGTGCCGCATGTGCGCGGTCGCGAAATCAGCCGTGAGATTGATGACGTGGTTGCTGAAGCTAAAGAACTGACAGCCAACGGAGTTCGTGAAATAATGCTTTTGGGGCAGAACGTCGCGGCTTTCGGGCTTGGCGGGGACACTAATCCGCCGCCGGAGGGTGTTTCTCCTTTCGCCGATTTACTGGTGGAATTAAATAAAATCCAGGGGCTTTGCCGGATTCGTTTTATAAGTCCTTATCCATCTTATTTTAATGATAAATTAATAAATACACTGGGTTCTCTGGATAAAGTCTGTCACAATATACATTTGCCTCTGCAGTCCGGTTCTGACCGTATTTTAAAGAAAATGAACCGCCAATATACTGCGGAACAATATCTGGAAATAG
>DAOWBJ010000155.1 GCA_030634125.1 Victivallales bacterium | reverse complement strand
CTTCAAGATGCCCAATCTTATTTTTGCAAAATTTTTGTTAATGTCGCAAATGTTGTTTTGTACCAAAAATTATGTTTGTTTTTAGGCTTTTTAATTAGCTCAAGTATTTATTGTGATAATGCTGTTCTTGTATGCGAAAATTAATATTGCGATCAAAAACAGCAGTGCTAAAATGGTTGCCGTAAATAATACATGCAGCCAGTTGCGGTTGATGAATAAAAATGTTTTCTTTATGGTGCTGGCATTTTCGGCCTTGGTGGCGAAGCCGCCCATGAATGAGAAAATGTCTTTACGTAACTCCGAAACGCTTTGATAGCGATCTTCGGGGAGGACATCCATTGCTTTTAAGCAAATTCTCTCCAGTCTGCCTGGAATTGTCCGTTTCTGGTTTTTCAGCTGGCTTGGACTTTCGATATTGCCCACAACTGTATCATGAAGCATCTTTCTTATGTCTTTACGATTGCCCAAAGGGTTTTCAAAAGTCAAAATAGCATAGAGGATACACCCCAAAGCGTAAATATCGGTACGTTGATCTTTTTCTTTATTTTTGCCAGCCGCCTGTTCAGGAGCCATGTAGCCGGGAGTACCTTTGGCAACACCGTCAAGCGTCATTATACTTTGAGTTTCCTGGCTGATTTCTTTAAATTGATCTGAAATATTTGAAACGTCCTCAAATTCATCTTCTCTGCCGATAAATTTTGCCAGCCCCCAGTCCAAAACCAGCACTTCGCCAAACTCGCCAAGGTGAATATTTTCCGGCTTCAGGTCCAGGTGGATAATTTGTTTTGAATGCGCGAAAGCTATAGCGTTGGCAACTTTCACGAATGTGCGCAAGAGGCGCGGCAAAGTATGTTTTGACAATGCTTCAGGATCACCGCTGTTCAATTTTTTCAAAACTACCGCTAATGAATGACCGCGCAGATATTTCATTGTGAAATATGGAGAGCCGTTAACATCGGTGCCTATATCATGAATAGGAACAATATTCGGATGTTCGAGCCGGGCAGTAATTCTCGCTTCGCGGATAAAACGATTGACATCCGTTTTCGGGCGATCTTCAAAATCCGGGATTATTGCCATCGCGACCTTACGGGTCGTATCTTTATCGCCGACCTGCAGAACCGCTTTCATACCGCCAAAACCGATACTGCGCATAAATTTATACTTGCCGTCCGGTTTTGGAGTTAAATTTTCAATGTGTTGATCAAGTTCGCTTTCAATAGTCTGCCTGTCGACAAGCATGGTCATAGTAGGAATGTCCGCTTCATCGCTATCGCTTTGAAGATCGCTGGCAGTCAAATAACTTTCGTGATCAAGAGAGCCTTCGTCAAGCGAATGCTCCTGAAATTCTTCTAATGATGTTTTTTTTTCTTTTTTCATAATATTTACCTCGGAAACAAAAATGACCGTCATTTCTTATTGAAACGCCGGTCATTTTTAATATTTAATTGAATAATTTATTTTTTCTTATTTTGGCGTTTTACCGGTTTTGTTTTTTTGTGCAGCTTAGGTTCCGCGTCTCCGCGAACGACTTCCGCGGTGATCGTACACTTGTCCACATCTTTTACAGATGGAACAGTATACATGATTTCCAGCATCAACTCTTCCAGCAGTGATCGCAAACCACGAGCCCCGGTGCCCTTGGCAACGGCCTCATGAGCAAGAGCGTTCAGGGAATTACTGGTAAAGCATAATTCAACACCTTCCATCGCCATCAATTTCTGATATTGCTTAATGAGCGCGTTTTTAGGCTCGGACAATATTTTAACTAAATCTTTTTCGCTTAGCGGATAAAGATGAGACAAGACCGGCAAGCGTCCGGCAAATTCAGGGATTAAACCGAATTTAATGAGGTCTTCAGGTTCATACTGAACCATTTTAACAGCTTTCTCTAAATCCATTTTAGTCTGCCGCGGAGTTAATTTCTTTTTGCTGGTATTATTGGAAAAACCGAGAACCTGCTTTCCCACCCGGCGTTTAACAATATTATCAAGCCCGATGAAAGCTCCGGCGCAAATAAATAAAATATTACGAGTATCGACCTTTAAATATTCCTGCTGGGGATGTTTACGCCCGCCTTTTGGCGGAATATTAGCGGTTGTACCTTCAAGTATTTTCAATAAAGCCTGTTGTACGCCTTCGCCGGAAACATCACGGGTAATCGATACGTTTTCGGTTTTGCGGGCGACTTTATCAATTTCATCAATATAAATAATACCGATTTGAGCCCTTTCAATATTGTAATCAGCAGCTTGCACCAGGCGCAAAATGATATTTTCAACATCTTCACCGACATAACCAGCCTCGGTAATAGTCGTCGCGTCACAGATGCAGAAAGGCACATGGAGTAAACGGGCTAATGTTCTGGCGAGTAATGTCTTGCCGGTTCCTGTCGGACCGATCATCAAGACATTGCTTTTCTCTATTTCGATGTCATCAAAATCTTTATGCAGGTCAAAATCGGCAGCTTCTTTGAATTGTGTCTGCAAACGCTTATAATGGTTATGAACAGCTACGGCGAGCACTCTTTTGGAGCGTTCCTGACCGATAACATACTTATCCAGATCAGCTTTTATCTGTTGCGGTTTCGGCACAACCAGAGAGCCTACAGTTGTTTTAAGGTCTGTAGTTTCGGGAGCTGCCTTACCCTTGTTTTCTTTTTGGTATAGATCTGTACAAAGCTTAACGCATCCCTGGCAGATAGCCGCTCCGGTCGGGCTGCTTATCAATTGTCCAACCGCCGGGTCAGCTGCTCTGCGTCCGCAAAACGAACATACAGGTTCTACAGGATCGTGTTTTTTTTTCATAAATATAAAATTCCTGGTTGCTTATTTACCGAGCGTGGCACTTTTTACGACACCATCGACCAAACCATATTTTTGAGCTTCAGCAGCCGACATAAAATAATCCCGTTCAGTATCTTCAGTAATCTTTTTAACAGCTTGTCCGGTATGATCTGCCAATATCTTATTCAAATTTGTCCTGAGACGCAGGATTTCCTGAGCTTGAATATTAATATCCGCCGCGGTTCCTTGAGTGCCGCCCCAGGGCTGATGTATCATAATACGGGCATTCGGCAGCGCAAAACGTTTTTTCGGAGTGCCTGCCGCGAGCAAAACCGCTCCCATGCTGGCCGCTTGACCGATACAATAAGTTTTCACGTCACAGGAAAGCACCTGCATTGTATCATAAATAGCTAATCCGGCAGTAATTGAACCGCCGGGGCTGTTGATATATAAATCAATATCTTTTTTAGGATCATCGGACTGCAGGAACAATAATTGCGCAATTATTAAGTTTGCCACGTTATCGTCAACAGGAGTTCCGAGCAGGATAATACGATCTTTTAACAAACGTGAGTAAATATCATAACCACGTTCCCCATGTCCGCTTTGTTCAACGACCATAGGAACTAATACTGAATTATTCATAATCTATTCCCTCTCATTATACAAAATTATTTTGCTTTTTCTTTCGGAGCTTTAGCTGGTTTTTTCTCAGCGGCTTTTTCTTTTATTTTTGCTTCTTTGCCTAAGAAATTAGCAACTTTTATTGAAAGCATATCCATGTGCATTCCTTCCATGCCGCCAGCTTTTTCGAGCATTGAACGGAATTCTTTTTCCTTGTATCCGTAGTGTGCGCTCATGCCTTTGATCTGACCGTCTATTTCGTGTTGTTCAACAGAAATTTTTTCCAATTCAGCGATTTTGCGCATAATGAAAGTTTTGCGCAATTTATTTTCGGCTTCTTTTTCGGCTTCTTTTTTGTGAGCATCCATATCTTTTTTAAATACTTCAGCTTCTTCTTCGCTTTTTACGCCCTTAGCCATGCGGTGCAATTCATTCTGAACTTCTCCTTTCAAAATATTTTCAGGGAGATCAAATTTCTTGATTTTCTTGTCCAGAACATCATATACTTTCTGGCTGATTTCAGATTCACGAGCCTTTTCAGCTTCATTTTTTGCGACTGTTTCGAACATTTCACGCATTTTTTCAACAGACTCGAATTTCATTTTTTCAACGACTTCTTCATCAGTCAGAGATTTGCGGCGTTGAACATTGAGGACTTTGAGCTCATATTTAACTTTCTTGCCGGCAAGTTCGGCATCGCGCCAGTCTGCCGGGTATGTTGCCTCAAACTTGTATTCTTTATCTTTTACCGCGCCGGTCAAAGCTTTTACCGCGCCGGGGATTAATTCCGGCTCATTAAGGCTCAACCAATTGCTTTCCGCGGAAACCTGACGTTTGAGAGACGGAGACGCGTCTTCCGCTAATTCGAAGTCAGAAGTATAAGATACTTTGAGCATATCTTCCGCTTCGGCAGGAGTTTCAATATCGGTGTAAGTCGCGTACATGCCGCGGTAATAATCAATTTGCTTGTCAATATCTTTTTTAGGAACTTTTACAGGCGCGGCTTCAATTTCAATGCCTTTGTATTCCGGTAATTTTATTTCCGGAGCAAGTTCGAAAGTAATGGAGAAACTATATTCATCATCAAGTTTCAGAGGAGCGACTTCCTGAGGAGTCCCGTAAGATACAATATCCAAAGATTTATCAGCAGTAACTTTTTCGAAAGCAGCGCTATATATTTTACGCTGCAGTTCTTCCGTAATTTCTGTATTGTAACGCTTAATAAGCATTTTTGCCGGAGCTTTACCTTTACGGAATCCGGGAATAACAACCATTTGAGAAAATTCTTTAATTATACTTTGAAGTTCACCTTCCACAACTTTTTTTTCCGCGACAAAAAGAAATTTCTTCAAACAGGCTTTTTCCTCTTTGCAGCTCATTGTGAGATTATCGCTGAGTTTACTGTTACTCATGGTTCAGTCCTTAATTACATTATTGTTTTATTATTTTTATTTATTAACTGCGCATATTTTGTTTTCAGACAATGCGCAATTCGTTTACCTTTTTTCCAGTTTTAAAATGCTGAAAACTTTTAATATAACATTTTATTCTTTTTTTGCAACCCGGGCTATGCAAAGATTTTGGGCATTTTTCTGCATATTACAGCAATAAATTTAAGAAAAGCTCTATAAATACTATATTATTCCTTTAAATCAGGCTTTGAAAATTGATTTTTACATTGTATATTGTCAATTGAGACGTACTTTAATTGAGACGTACTTTATGAGTAAT
>DAOWBJ010000151.1 GCA_030634125.1 Victivallales bacterium | reverse complement strand
GTAAAAGCTGAATTGCTTTGATTTTTGATCTGAATTTTCTAGAACACAAGCTGGATTAATATTTTTTCCCGCACCCGCCTTGAGTGATTCCCGAACGAATATTTGTGATTTGAATTCATTATTAAATTCCGGTAATTTATCATTCTGCAGTAATTCGATAATGCCCTGCCCCATCTTGAAAAATGGAATCGCAACCGCGCTTACCGGCGGGTCGAGTTTGCTCAAACTTTGACTATCGCCAAAACTTATCAATGCTATATTGTCAGGGATTTTTTGACCTGAACTTTGAAGTATAAGCAAAGTCTGACGAACCAATGACGGAGAAGAAAGCAGCAAAACATCAAAGTTTTTAGAAGCATCCTGTACGGCATTAAAAAAATCGTCGCTATTACCCGAATAAACAAGTTGTTCAGGTGTGAATTTAATTCCTGCTTTCCGCAGCCCCGCTTTGAAACCAGTATTGAGCGGATGATCCTGAAAATAATTATCAAAAACATATCCAATTCGTTTAAACCCGTCAGCAGCCAGACTTTGAACAGTCCCGGACATTTCTCTGTGAACATCCAGACGCAATATTGTCCAGTTTGAAAAATATTTCGGATAATCAGTTTCCATATTTGCTTGAAAATCACAAAAAATCACTTTGCATTTGCGCTTGCGCAGGAAAGGGAAAACTTCTTTAAACCAGAAACCTCCGACAATGACAATTGTCTCCGAATTAAAATCTTCCAGTTCATTCCAGTCAATTTTTTGCGGATTATTCACTTTGGATACCGGCACTCCCTGAATACGCATATCAGTAAGTTTAGATTTTCCCAGGATTCCAGCCAGAAGCAGACGCATATCATAAGTGCAGTCAAAAAGAAAATAATCGGGACAAGGCAGTAAAACACGAATTGCCTGTTGAGTGGCATGGGGAGTTTTAACATAAGTTCCGCTGCCTTTCACACGATACAGAAGCCCCTCGTTGACCAGTTGATTACTGATTTTATTAGCGGTCATGCGGGAAATATTGAATTCCGCGCACAAGACAGCCTCAGATAAAAAACGGTCATCCCTTTTAAGCTTGCCAATCCGAATCCTGAGCTCTTTTAAAATTTGTTTACTAGTCAATTTCATTATCTAATCCATAAAAGTTGTATATACAACTTACTTGAATAAAAATTATTTTCAAGACCATATATAAAAAAAATATAAATTGACATAACTTAAGTTTGTGGTATTGTTATATAAATATCAACGAAAATTATGGGGTAAGTTTATGACTGCTGTTATATCGTTTTGCGGACTGTGTCTGCTATTGGTTGTTGGAAAATTTCTGCGCGTAAAAATAAAACTTCTGCAAAAACTCTACCTTCCGTCCTCTGTGATCGCCGGTATAATCGGCTTAATCATTCTATCTACATGTAAAGCGTATATTCCCACGGACTGGTTTGCCGGATGGTCAAAACTGCCCGGTTTCCTGATCAATATTGTTTTTGCCGGGCTTTTCCTCGGAGTGCAAATACCCGGCATTAAAAAAATCTGGGGCATCGCCGGACCACAGTTATGTTACGGTCAAATAGTTGCCTGGGGACAATATCTGGTAGGAATCGGTCTGGTTCTTGTGCTGCTCGGTCCACTACTGGGCGTGCCGGATCAATTCGGCGTGATTATCCCGGTCGGCTTTGAAGGCGGACACGGCACCGCCGGGGGACTTACACAAGTATTTGCAGATCTCGGCTGGAGAGAAGGCACTGACCTTGGACTGGCATCGGCTACTGTAGGTATGGTTTGCGGAATTGTAATCGGTATGTGGCTGATTAACTGGGCTGTAGGAAAAGGCTATGTATCAAATGTCCGTTCTTTCAAAGAACAATCAGCGCACGAACGCAGCGGCATCTATCCTGCCGAAGAACAACCTGAGGCCGGACGCCAGACAGTATCCTCAGATTCTATTGACTCGCTGGCACTTCATATAGCTATAATCGGTATAGCAATATTGATTGGTTATTCGATAAAAATCAGTTTCGGAGAACTCAACGCTTATATGCCGGCAGTAGTACAGGAACTTCAAATACTGAATAGTTTCCCGCTTTTCCCACTATGTATGATTGGCGGTTTATTCCTGCAGTTCATTCTTAATCGTATCAAAATCGGACACATTGTCAGTCATGGACAAATGTCCCGTATCGCCGGTACGGCTCTTGATTTTCTGGTTGTCGCCGCTATCGCGTCAATACGCATTGAGATAATTAGCGAAAACTGGATTCCTTTCGTATCTCTGATACTGGCAGGCGTTGTCTGGAATGTATTTTGTGTACTCTGGCTGGCGCAACGTTTACTGCCGCAAGGCAGTTGGTTTGAGCAAAGCATAGCTGAAATGGGGCAATCAATGGGAGTAACAGCTACTGGTTTATTACTCCTGCGCACGGTGGATCCCGAAGATAAAACCATCGCACCCGCGGCATTCGGCTACAAACAATTGCTGCACGAGCCATTCATGGGCGGCGGACTTTGGACATCGCTGGCGATACCGCTGGTAATCACAACCGGCGGCTCAACGGTATTAATAATCAGTATAACAGCCATAGTTTTCTGGCTGATATTCTGGAAATTATTCCTAAGTAAAGGCAGAAAATTCTTCAAACCACCCGCGTAATAACGGTTAATAAATGGTTAATGACGGATAAAACCAAGCTCAAAAATGCAACAATAACGGTTAACGAACGCAAATAACGGTCAATAATCAAAAAAATGACGGTCAAAACAAAAAGACTGTTGTTCTTGTCCGTCGAATGTATTACGGCATGCTGTCGATTACTTTTACAGAAACTTTATCGTCTCCTTCTTCGACTTAAAAAGTAATATTCCTCTCATTATTCTCCTCTTAATTCGCATGAAGTAATGTTCTCCTCATTGCTTCGCAATGCAGTCGTAGACTCGCAAGCCGCCGAGTGCGCTCTCGCGGGAAATATTTAGCCGTGAAGCATTTCGCCGATGGCGACTGCTCATTGCCGCAGGGCTAGTCGGGTTCCGTCCCGACAACCGTCCGGCGACGCCCCGGTGCGGATCTATTTCTTTTTTTATAACGAAGGCGACGTTCGCCTTAATTAAGCATAACTTGTCCGCCGGTAACGGGAATCGCTTGTCCGGTTTCGTACTGCTGTTCTACGGTGTACATTATTGCTTTGGCTACGTCGGCGGGGAAACAACCCCGGTTCATAGGAATTTTTGATTCGTAAAAATGTTTTACGTCATTAATGGTTTTGGCTCCGGGGACTTTTTTACTTTCGAGGTACTGGACGAACAACCCTTTATCGGGATCGCTCCAGAGCGGGCCGTCAAAGAAATTTCCTGGACAGACGCTGTTTACTTTGATATGGTCATCAACCAGTTCCAGCGCGAAACTTTGAGTCAAACCGATTGTACCGAATTTACTTCCGGCATAAGCACCGTTCCGGTTACTGCCGACTAAACCACTTTTTGAGTTGACTTGAACAATATCCGTCCAGCCTTTGCCGTTTTTATTCTGGACAGCCATGACTTGCGCCGCGTATTTAGTACACAGGAAATAGCCGCTGTAATTGATATTGGTAACAAAATCCCAATCTTTCTTGCTGAGACTTTTGACCGAACCGGCACGCAAAACTCCGGCGTTGGCAACCAGTAAATCCAAACCGCCTGTTTTCAGTACCAGATTACGGAACATCTTCGCGACAGATTCTTCTGAAGAAATATTCACCTCAAGCGCAAAAGCTCTATTCGCGCCGAACTGTTTGCAAAGTTTTTCGGCAGCTTTATTCGCGCCTTCAAAATTCATATCGGCAATAGCCACTACCGCGTCCTCGGCGGCAAGCTCCTGCGCGATTCCAAAACCAAAACCCTGCGCCCCGCCGGTTACTACTGCGACTTTTCCATAAAGTCTGCCCCTTCTGCCAATACATTCGGGAAATTCCGGGATTAAATAATTTATTCCACCGCAAGCCGCGCTTAATTGTTCAACTAACGCTTCAAGCTGGGTTATTGCCGCTAACTCCAAAGCCGACGTGTAATCAGGAGCAACGCAAAATACAGCCTTGGATTCTACCGCTACGACTTCCGCTTTACAGTTTTTAGATACTTCAGGAGATGTCAAACGGGTTGTCGCGCTGTCCGAGAACACAGCGCCGCCGGCGATCTTAAACGGCGGCAGGCTGACTACAGTCTGCACCCTGCCCTCACTCAAGAGCGTCCGTAATCCCGGTGCTGTTTCATAAACATAATCTGAATCTTTTTTGCCGACAACCAACTCGGTTTTAACACCTTTTTTAGCATAAAATTTCTTCAAGGCGGCAATAATTTTTTCATTTACCGCGTTAATTTCTTTTTCAGTATCAGCGGCTATCACTACGCCCTTGTTTTTACAGAAAATGATTTTCGGCATAGCATTATTGTCTTGTTTATAAGCTGCAATTTCCTGCATAAAGCTTTCAGACTCCATCCATAAAGCATCTGGAAAAAGCTCTTTACAGACAGTTTTGCCTTTTTTGCCGCAAGTCATACCATTGACAAATGCTCCGTCTGGAATGAACCCATATTTAGTTCCGTAATAATCGGTTAATTTAGTAATAATTTTTATGGACATTTTAAATACTCCGTTTTGTGAAGGTTTCAGCTCCATTCGCGTTATAAGCTTTTATATATTTTATATATATTAATTTAGATATTATATTACATAAACTAACTAATGCAAATTTTCCGAGGATGTATTTTGATTCGATCATCAGCGGCTAAAGTCTGCTCTGAATATTAAAAATAGAGGTCGCGGTCGCCGGATTCTATTCGCTTGTAATAATTCATAAATTCTTTATAGAAAGACGGTTTTAAGGTCGCGCGGACTTTTTCAATTTCAGAATTCAATACTGGACGGCAGATTTCCAGGGTTTCTTGAGACGCGAAATCCTCCAGCCATTCCCGGAAAGTGAGCACAGCGTTTACTTTACAAAATTTTCCTTCTTTACCGGTTTTCAGCATATCCATGATACAGCCTCCGGTACGTCCGCAACGATATGCCGCGGTACAGAATGAAGTAATAATTCCATCTTCTGCCAAATCTCTGATCATTTCCTCAAGGCAGCGGGTGTCGCCAAGCATAAACTGCTGCTTATTGGATTCCTGCTCACCTCCAGACTCATCATAATCACCAACACCGATTCTTGATGAACAGTCGACTGCAGTACATCCCAATTGAATACATTTATCGCGTATGCTATTGCTTCCGCGGG
>DAOWBJ010000180.1 GCA_030634125.1 Victivallales bacterium | reverse complement strand
ATCGTAATATCTTTCATGGGTTTTATGCAGCCGGGCTCAGGGTTCGGCAGTTTATTCTCTAACTGGGGCAAAAAAATGCCTATGGAGAAATTTTCGGTGAAACCGTATCCCGCAGTGATATAATTGAAAAGGCAGACCGTGACTTAATTGTTAATGATCTTATATATAATATCGGTTTGAACAGTTATCCTGCCGCCAGCAAGGTTCAGGCAAGTGCTTTTAGTAATTTATGTCTTTTAGCCGCCGGCAAACGCCGTGGAATTACTGTCAGCAACAAAGAAATCGCTGATTTTATTTTTGAACGCGCAAAATTCATAAATCCTAAGACCAAAGCTTTTGACAAGAAACTTTACAGCAATTATATTGATGGAGATTTAAAATCAAATGGTTTTTCCGCATCTGATCTTGACTTTGCGGTAAGAGAATATCTGCTCAACAGTAAATTACTTGATGAATTACAGAACAGCGTTGTAGTTACCGATGGCGAAATCAAAGAGTTTTATAGACTGCTGAATGAAAAATATTATGTTTCATACGGTGTTTTTGATAAAGCGCGTTACTTGAAAAAAACTAAGGTCAGCCTCAAGGAAGCTCAAAATTACTTTAAAAGCTATATTCCCTCGCTGGAAGATTATATGCCCGGAAAGTCTAAAGTTTTGCTGGTTGAATTTAAGTATAATGATTCTGAAATCAAGAAACTCGTTGCTAAGAAACTTACACCTGAGGCGATTAAGGATTTTTACACTAAGAATAAAAAGTTGTTTATGAGCTTTAAAGCCGGGCAAAAACCTGAAACTATAGCATTTGCCAAAGCAAAAACTAAAGCTAAAACAATGTTAGCCGACCGTTATGCTAAAAAGTTTGCCTCAGAGAAAGCCATGGAATTCGCGGAAGCCGCATACGATGTGGTTGGCGAAACTATAGAAAAAAAACAGCGTAAAGCTTTTGAAGAGCTTCTTGGTAAATTTAAATATAAAGCCATTGAAACTGAATGGGTCAAAGACGACGCGAAAAAACTTGCGGGTATTAACGAGGGGGCATTAGTTCGCGAAATCAGCACCTTGCGTGAAGTTCCTGTTTCTAACTCGGTTGCCGGCGAAAATGCCGCTTATGTCGCGTTTGTTACTAATAGAATCATGCCGCGGCCAGCTTTGTTTGAAGAAATAAAAGATAAAATTATAGGTCAACTCAAAGAACAGAAAGCCCTGAAGACGGCACGCAGTCAGGCTCGGGAAATGGTGGCGAAACTACAAAAAATGAATGGCGCCGCACGTTTAAAGACCATAACCGGATCTAAAAATCCTAAATTTGAATTAGTCAAACCCTTTTCATTGATGGCTCCACCCCGCGCGCAATACGGCAGCGTAATAGCCGCACAGGCAAGAGAGCTTAAGAACGGGGAAGTAGCCCCGGCGCAAAGAACTCTTAACGGTTCTATCGTTATCGTGCTCAGAAAGCGCATTCTGCCGGCAATGTCCAGTTTCGATAAAAAGCAAAAAGAAATGCTTAGCAACATATATAAAAGACAGAAAATATCCGTCGCGCAAGGTGCATTTTCCGCCTGGCTGCAAACAAAATGCACACAAAACAGATAGGCGAACGGTCAGCTACTGCAAGTAAGTCTTTCTCGGGTAATTAAAAAAATGTTGTCGAGCGGTATTTTTGTAGCCTCGAACGGAAGTTTTGATGTTTATTAAACGAAATAAATATTTTCTGCTAGACATAGTTGAAGCAACTCTTATTATGTGTTATTCTTGTCAAATACTAATAGTATAAACTTTATCAGAAATAATAGACTTATGGCAAATAAAAAATCAGAGATAGTTAAGATTGCTGAAAAAATCAAGGCATCACTTGAAAAGAAATATTTAAAGTTTCTTGATAATGAGGATTTAGATGCAATTATAACACATTTAATTTTTTCTCCAAGCGAAAAACCCGTCAGTATGCCTTTAGATATTTATGATTATTTGTTAAAGGTAATGTTGGATAATTGCAACGAAAGTTCTTTAGAGAAAAATTTGTGCGTAAAAGAAGAATATGCAACTTATTCCACCCAGCCTGTTTTTCCATTTTTTTATGAGGAAGTTCCATTTCCGCCTGTAGAAAGACCTGAATTCAAATTTATTGATTTATTTGCAGGTATAGGTGGTTTTCGCATTGCATTTCAAAGCAATGGAGGGGAATGTGTTTTTTCAAGTGAATGGGATCGTTTTGCTAAGCAAACTTATGCAGCAAACTATGGAGAAATTCCTTATGGAGATATTAGATCAATAGATAAAGCAGAAATCCCCGATCATGATATTTTATGTGCTGGTTTTCCATGTCAGCCTTTTTCATTGGCTGGAGTATCCAAAAAGAATTCACTTGGAAGAAAACATGGGTTTGAAGACGAAACTCAGGGAACTTTATTTTTTGAAATAAAAAAGGTTTTAGAGCAGAAACGACCTAAAGCATTTATGCTTGAAAATGTCAAAAATCTTTTTTCTCATGATAAAAAACGTACATTTGAAGTTATTCGTCACAATTTGGAAGATATTTTGGGATATGTTATTAATTATAAGGTCGTTAACGGGGTAAATTGGGTACCCCAAAATAGAGAAAGAATTTTTATTGTAGGATATGACCCCAGGCAGGTTGATATTTTATCAAAAGATGAGATTATTATTCCTTCTGCACCCTCGGCTGATTATGCTTACCCTGAATTAAATAAAATCATTAAGAAGAAGGTTGATGGTTATACCCTTGGAGTAGGGACCTGGGACACTTTGAAGCGCCACAAGGCGCATCATGCAGCAGCTGGAAATGGTTTTGGATATGGGTTACACAAGATGCCGATACCAGATGGAACAAAGACGAGGACAATCTCTGCTCGTTATCATAAAGATGGGGCTGAAATCCTGATTGAACAGAAGGGACAGAGGCCAAGAAGACTCACTGTTGAAGAAGCAATGCAGCTTCAAGGTTACGATCCTGAGAAATTTAATCTGTTCTCTGTTTCTAAGACACAGGCATATAAACAAATAGGGAATAGTGTTGTTATTCCGGCTATTAGAGCCTGTGCCGGTGAAATGACAAAATTTTTAAGGGAGCATACAAAATGACATTTCAATATGGAGATTTAACAGACTATTTTGATGGTATAGGATATAAGCGTTTAAAACCTGTTGAAGTAGATTTTGCTGTTTCAAACGAACATGAGTTTAATGGAATAGGGAAATTCAAAGAATTGCTGGGATTAAGGAAGCAACGTTTTAAGACAAGGTTTATTTATTTGTCTGATACAGAAGAGGATATAGTAGAAGATAATACTGAATTCACATGGTATGATGCTCGGGAAAATCACCCGGCACGGACGGAATACAGGCTGTATTATAAAAATTCAGTTTGCATTGATCAAGCAAATCCAGAAGACCTGATGGTACTTTGTCGCAATCATACTGTTTCTGGAGGACCACCGTCTTTAACTGTTTTTATTGCTAAATGTGGAGATACTGTTGAGCATCAACTGGCATGGCTTTTCGGAATTTCGCTTGAAAATGCAACAGAGCGCGGAGAACTGCTGCCCGAGCAACAGCGTAGCATTGATTATTTCACCAGTCTCATTCTTGAAAAGATAGGCATTACAGTAACAGAAGAAAATGATTGTTTATTAAGTTTGATTCTTGAACGTTTTCCTGCAGGATTTCCCAGGACTAGAGAATTTTCTACCTTTGCGCGTGGAATTGTGCCGGAAGTAGATTGCCGGGACGACATTGATGGAGCAATTGTCGCTTGGATGGATAGTGAGGAACGAGCTTTCCGATTACTGGAAAACCATATTGTAAAACAACAAATTGAACAAGGTTTCTCTACTGTCGATGACTTTATAAACTTATCATTGAGCGTTCATAATCGACGTAAATCACGTGCTGGATTTGCACTTGAAAATCACTTGCGACATTTGTTTGCGACATTGGATATTCGGTGTGATTATAATAAAATTACAGAAAATCGTTCTCGTCCTGATTTTATTTTTCCAGACATAACGGAATATCATAACCAGGATTTCCCTGTAATTAATTTGACGATGTTAGGAGTAAAAACATCTTGCAAGGATCGCTGGCGACAAGTTTTAAGTGAAGCACATCGAATTCAGTATAAGCATCTGCTGACACTTGAACCCGGTATAAGTGAAACTCAAACTGCCGAAATGACTCGTGCCCGGTTACAGCTTGTAGTGCCAAAACAAATTTTCAGCTCATATACAACATCGCAACAAAGCTGGCTTATGAGTGTAGGTTCATTTGTTGATCTTGTCAGAAGACGCGATAATGGATAAGATAGACCAGAAACACCGCAGTTGGAATATGAGCAGGATTCGATCAAAGGATACGAGTCCAGAGAAGACAGTCCGTTCTTTGCTGCATGGGATGGGATACAGGTTTTGTTTGCACCGCAAAGACCTTCCTGGTAAGCCAGATATAGTTTTACCAAAATACAAGACAGTAATAGAAGTTAGAGGATGTTTCTGGCATCGTCATGACAATTGTAAAGAGACCACGACTCCCAAATCAAATACAGCATTTTGGCAGGAAAAGTTTAGAAAAAATGTTGAGCGTGACCAGTCAAATGAGAAAAAGCTCAAAGAGCTTGGTTGGAGGATGGTGGTGATTTGGGAATGTGAAGTCAAAAATATTGACGAGTTGAACCATAAACTACGGTTGCT
>DAOWBJ010000102.1 GCA_030634125.1 Victivallales bacterium | reverse complement strand
TCATTTCAGATGACCAGGATTGCGTCATTTCAGATGACCAGGATTGCGTCATTTCAGATGACCGCTCACATAATGAACTGATGTTTTTGACATCTCCTAATACTTCCTTAGCATCTTCTAATGATTGATATTTGTTAGTCAGCAGGATTGGCAGTTTATCCTGGGCAAGCTCTCCCACGCCTGTATCAATATATTTGCTTAAGACAAATTCTAAAAATTCTTTTTGTTTGTCGTTGAGCGTGGCAAAAATATCTGTTTGCGCAGCGGCAACTCTGGCTTCACGAGTAATAGGCTCTATATCGCTGTTGAATACATATTCCAACACGTCAAACAGGTCGCTTTGTTCGGCGTCAATCAGCTGTTTGAGTGTGTTTAGGGAGTCTTTGCCGAAACCGGCTTCCTTCAGGCTGTCAAGTAATGTCTTTCTTGTATCCGGCTTGCTCCCGATAGTTCGCAACTCTTCTTCGTCCTTGAAGAAATTAGGCAGTTCGCCAAATAGATTCTGTAAAAATTCTTCCGAGGAAATAGGTTTGCCGTCAGCACTCCAGAATGAAGTTGAAGTCATATGCTGTATTTCACGTTCCTTGCCGTCCCACAATTTTATTTTTACTTTCTTTTTGCATACGCAAGGGCTTTGATAGCATTTCTCGCAAGGTGCTGGCGGTTCTTTCGGGCATACGCAAGGTCTTTGACTGCAAACCTGACAAGGCTCCAGCGGTTGTTTTTCACAAACACAGGGTACTTCCCCGCAAACCTCGCATGACTTGTCTATTGGTTCACCATCCCATTCGGGGTCGGCGAAATGATGATAGGCGTCTACAAAATCATAGATAATAGATAGTGAAAAACTCTTTACCGTCAAACAAACGCGTGCCTCTACCAACAATCTGTTTAAATTCGATCATAGAATTTACCGGGCGCATCAAAACTATGTTGCGGATATTTCTCGCGTCCACTCCTGTTGAAAGTTTTTGCGAAGTAGTAAGGATAGTCGGGATAGTTTTTTCATTGTCCTGGAACTCCCGCAAGAATTGTTCGCCTATTCCCCCGTCATTAGCGGTTACGCGTACACAATAGTTTATATCACTGCTGTCTTTATATTGATTTACCAGTTCGCGGATCGCGCCGGCATGGTTTTGGGTTGCTCCAAAAATAATAGTCTTTTCATTCTGGTTCACTTGATCCATAAATATTTTAACACGTATTTTCTCGCGTTCTTTTATTTCAATGATTCTTTGAAAATCAGCTTCTTCGTAGAGCTTGCCTTCTTCGACTTCGCCCTCAATAATAGTATCGTCGCTGGTGTATATGTAGTCGTCAATAGTTGTTTTGATACGCTTTACCTTAAACGGGGTCAGAAAACCGTCGTTAACGCCTTCTTTCAGCGAGTAAATATATACCGGGTCGCCAAAATATCTGTAAGTATCAACATTGTCTGTGCGTTTTGGTGTAGCAGTCAATCCCAACTGTACGGCTGGTGAAAAGTAGTCTTAAATTGCCCGCCAGTTGCTTTCGTCGTTGGCTCCGCCTCTGTGACATTCGTCTATGACGATAAAATCAAAATAGTCCGCCGGATATTCTCCGAAATAAGGTGTTGAATTCCCTTCTTCATCCGTACCGGACATAAAGGATTGGAAAATTGTAAAAAATATACTGCCGTTAGTCGGGACTTTTCCTTTCTTGCTTATTTCGCTTGGCTTGATCCTGACCATTGCGTCATCGGGGAATGCTGAAAATGAATTGAACGCCTGGTCAGCTAAAATATTACGGTCGGCTAAAAACAATATCCGTGGTCTTCTTAATTGATAATTGACAGTTGAAAATTATTATTTTTATCACTTTCACTTTTTACTTTTCCATTTTCAATTGCTGAAAGATTCCAGCGGGTTTGGAATAGTTTCCACGCGATTTGAAAGGCGATAGCCGTTTTGCCTGTTCCTGTCGCCAGAGTCAATAAGATACGGTCTTTGTTGGAGGAAATAGCTTCCAGAGTCTTGTTTACCGCGAGTTCCTGATAGTAACGAGGCTGCCAGGTTCCGCTCTTGTCTTCAAAAGGTACGGCAGCAAACTTTTCACGCCAATCGTTCTGCGCGGAATATTTCTTATTCCAGAGTTCTTCCGGACTGAGAAAATCACTTACCAGTCCTTCTTTGCCGCTTTTCATACAGATTTGATAAATTTCTTTGCCATTGGTGGAATAAGTCGTTTCAAGGTTCAGTTTCTCTGCATATTCTTTTGCCTGTGCTACTCCTTCGCCGACTTCCAGTTCGTCGCTTTTGGCTTCGACAACAGCCAGTTTTATGCCTTTGTAAACCAGTATGTAATCAGCAATCAAAGGTTTAGTTCTACCACCGCCGACCTGTATCCTGCCGTCAGTGATTTTACAAACATTCCTCTCGCGAAGGATTCTAGAACCTTCAATAACACCCCACCCGCAAGCTTTAAGCTTAGGGTCTATCAGTTCCGCTCTGGTTTCCGATTCATTCATTCTTAGTTCTCCAATTTTGAATCATCTTTTTTATCCAAATAGTTATTTTTTGAAACAACCGTTCTACCTAATTCTTTTTCTGTTTCTTTTCTGGCATTGCCGGCGACTTTGCCGCCTCTTTTAGCTACACTTTTATTTTTAGTAAATGTATCCGGTTCTTCTTTCTTGGAAATCTCTGTTGTAACACGCTCGCCAAGCATTGTAAATATTAGTTCCAAATCATCCATGTGATCACGCAAATTCACTTTTGACTTTGCAGGTAAATTCTTATGTTTTTTATGCGCGCCTGGAGTCATTCCAAAGGTAGCCTTGGATATTTCAGCTGTTAAAATTGCAAAATCCCGCTGCTCCTCAATCCCTCGTTTCTGCCATTCATCTGTCAGGTTCTGACGAATTGCAATACCGCGAAGCCGCCTATCGATCCAGTCTTTAGGATAACCCTTTTTTTCGTAGATTTCTTTCATGCGCTCTTGAGCAAGTTCGGGATTTTCTATTTCTTCTATTCTCTCATAACCAACTTTTGCCAGCCAGCGTTTAAACGGTTCGGCTTTGGGAGATGAGATTGACTGAATAATCCTGAAAATATTCTGAGTATTCCCTGCTAATACCTTCCTGCTTTTTCCCGTTTCTGTCAGCATTGATACCTGGGGACAATTTGTCCCTATGTAGCTTTTGAGATCAGCTTCTCGTTTACGGAGTTTCTTTAAATAATCTGTAGGATTACTTGAATCTGTGAGAGCGCCAACAACATCAACAATCGAAAAAAACCATTCATTATTGTACCAGGCCTTACGAATTCTCTTGTTTTCAAAAACAATAAGCTTATGTTCGTGATTATCATTCATTACAATTCCTCCACCCGCAAGCCTTAAGCTTAGGGTCTATCAGTTCCGCTCTGGCTGCTGCTTCATTCATGTTTATCATCTCGTTTTTTTAGTAACTCTTTTTCTAAATCTTCAAGCTGTTTAATATCTTCTTTATCTGCCTGGATAGCTTCTGATTCAATTCGATTTTGCCTAAACTCTTCATAACGCTCTTCTGCAATTTTCTTTGCTGCCTCCGCTTTTACTTTGCCTGCGTGGGTCAATAAATTTTGCTCGTTAAAGGTCAAAAACGCATCAAGTTTTTTCGACCACTGTTCCATAGTAACAGTTTTCCTCTGTCGTGCCTGGCGTTGGGCATAATCCAGATACATGGTGACTATTTCATTCAGGTCTTTTATTTCATCTGATTTTAGATAATTTTTAGCAATGCCAACATCATGTTTACGTACTATAGAACCACGCCATGAGGTCAGCCCCATGTTGGGTTCGGTGGAGTTACTACGAGATTCAATAAGTTCCGCGGCTGTTTTGCCAGTGCTTGCCCAAAGCATTTTATTCTGAACTTTTTTAAAGAAAATTTGTGCAAAGTCGGAATTTTTATCATAATCAATAGCTGTAGCATAAATATCCCGGATTTTCTGATAAAAACGCTTTTCTGAAGCCCGAATTTCCTGAATTCTTTCCAGCCACTCATCAAAATAATCCCATTTGTCAACTTGCTTGAGCCGCTCGTCATCCATAGCAAAACCTTTGATGATATATTCTTTGAGGATATTGGTCGCCCAGATTCTGAATTGAGTGGCTCTTTTGGAGTTGACCCGATATCCTACGGCTATAATGGCATCAAGATTGTAGTATTCCACCTTTCGAGATACCTCTCTATTACCCTCTATTTGAACCTGTGCAAATTTTGCACAAGTTGCCTCTTTCTCAAGTTCTTCATCACTGTAAATATTTGATAAATGCTTAGTTATGACGCTCCGGTCGATATTGAACAATTCAGCCATTTTTGCTTGGCTAAGCCAGATAGTTTCATTTTGAAAAACCGTGTCGATTTTTATTTTGCCGTCTGCCGTGGTGTAAAGGACTATTTCGCTATTCATTCTATACCATCCATGATTATCTTTCATTATCATTTTTATCTTTTCAATTGTCAACTTTCAATTATCAACTTTCAATTATCAACTTTCAATTGTCAATTAAATCAATTCTCCCTCGAAAGCTTTTTGTAGGATTGACTTTTTTAGTTCCTCTAAATCTTCCAGCTTTTGCTGATAAATTGCTTCCAGTCTTTTAGTTTCCAATTCGCTCATATGACGCTATCTCATTTAGTTAGTTTTTTAATGAAAATATCATTTCTTTGTCTAGCACGTTCTAATAATGTAGAATATTTAATTATTTCTGTATACAATGCTCCGTCTTTCTTTCCAAATTTACCTGCAATAGCCTTGTGTGGACGGTATATAAAATTCAAACTATGTGCTGACTTAAAATCACTATCATTGTCTCTGATATCATCAATATCAATATTCTCTCCAATAAGGTAGCCATAATATGTAGTGAAATTATATTTGTCTTTAGAAAGATTATTGATTAATGAAGCATATCTATTAATTTGACTAAGGTGTTCTGATATATTTACATCAGGCGATTTAAACTCAATTATAATACATTTCTCTTCCTTGGGAAACAAAAGAATATCAGGTCTTTTTTGTTTTGCATCACCTTCTTGCTTTAATCTGTATGTTTCCTCTTCCTCTGAAAGCTTATCTTTAATAATATTATCATCATCTATTAATATTTTCCCCAATTGTCCTTCTGAAGTGCCCTTGAAATAAATAAATTCTTCGCTCATGAGCCAGAGATCACTATCCTCAGGGGTTGTAGAACTTTGTTGAAATATTAAATTATGCAATAATTTTTCATCAATGCTCTTTTTCTTTATTTTTTGAATTTCCAACTGTTTTTTAAGAATTTTATCAAATAATTTTAATACCAGTTTACGCCTTGCAACATAGTGAGTTAAATCTGTTCGATTTTGTAGAGGAACTGCTCTTACAAACTCGTCCACTTGCTCTTTTAGTTTTTTATTATATTCGTCTGTATTAGTAGGATCTAATTTCTCTAATTTCTCTAAATCCTCTAAGTCATCAAGCTGTTGTTTTATGCGAGCATCTCGCTCTGCCATTAGTTTACTCTCTGCATCATATACCTTTTTTAGAATGGTGCCGTCTGTATCATTATTTTTTATTTTCAAAGAGCTTAGAGTTTTGGGATTAAGCATAAACATCTCTTCAAGTTTTTTAATATTATTGGCTTTTTCATCTTCTTTTTTCTTAATTGCGGGGAAACAGGAAACAATCATTCTGTTTGTTCTTTCTTCAATATCTTCGAATAAAATTTCCTCTTCATCCCTAAAAAAGTCAGTATTACGCTCCTCAAATTCTTTTTTCTTAAAAATCCTTAAATCACCTCGTTTGTCACTATCTCTTTCATCAATATATTTTCCTGACAAAAGGAAAAGATAACGCATTCCATTTATATGTTCTGCAGATGAAAGGTGATCAACCTCCATTCCTTGCGCAACTTCGCCTTTACTAATAAGTTTAATTTCATTTTGTTTGAGTTTATCTTTGGGCATCTTAAAACTTTTCAGCTTGAAGATTTCTTGCTTATTGGTAAGGTTAACTTTGCCATCAACAACTTTGCTATAATTTATTTTAATATCGTTTTCACTTGTAAATTTGGGAATATCAGAATTAACAATTTCAAGTTCTTTTTGGGACTCATTATCTAAATATTCTTGAATTACTATTTCTGAAAGATTTTCTTTATTGTTGCAAAAGTACGGCAGGTAATGTTCTAAAATATTTTCTCTGATTTCCTTTGCATTCAGTCTATAAAAAAATGCTTTTTCTTTGTCTTCTTCTCCCTTTTTATTTTTTCCTGCAAGTAGCAAGCCACTAAATGTCACTTTCGTCCCTGGCTCAATAGCCTCCGTCTCTTCTTCTGAATCTAGACGAATAAACGAATTATTATCCAAAAATATCATGGACTTGGATAACGTAATCTCCCTTTTCTTAAATCCAGTAGATGAACTATTGTCTTCATAGATGCTTTGAAAAGTTGTTGTTTCAAATGTATGGACAAACTGAACCCTTCCAGTTCCTTTATTTAAAGTACCTTTTCTATCATCTCTTAAATCTTTAAACCGTCCAAATTCT
>DAOWBJ010000053.1 GCA_030634125.1 Victivallales bacterium | reverse complement strand
TGGAGCAAGAATATTTGGTTTTGATCGCCGGTTTGTTAAGGATTATGCTGATTCTTTGTTAAAGATAGTCGGCAAAAAAAATAAGGATAGAGCTGAATTGTTAGCTGATTATGTTCTGGAAAATTTTTGCGAAAGAGAAAACGGCAAGAAAGAACGCGGTTTATTTTTGCTTTTCAGAGGTGAAGATGCCTGCGCCAGGCTGAGCGCGATTGTCGGAGTATTGGACCCCGCTCATTCCAGCAGTGATCCCTTCCTTACCGGAGAAACTATTCGTGATACTTATTCAGACTTAATTGAAGACAAGCATCAATCAGGTGCTATTCGTTATTTTGAACCTGCGGTATTCACCCCGCCCGACCTTGACAATGCAGTTAAAAAGCTTAAATTATTTGCTGAATTTGCTGACCGCACATCCAATATCGCTGAAAATGTTGTTGGAGTCAAAGACACTGACGAACGCACGCTGGTAATAATCAAACCTGACAACTGGCGTCATCCAAGCAGTCGTCCCGGAAATATTATTGATATGCTCAGCCGCGCCGGTTTGCGTATGGTTGGCTGCAAAGTTTACCGTATGTCTGTAGCTGAAGCTCTCGAATTTTATGGCCCGGTACAAGAAGCTTTGCGTAACAAATTAGCTCCTGAAATCGGCATAAAAGCTAAATCTATTCTAGAAAAAGAATTTGATTTTAAGATGGATGACAGTACGATTGAAAATTTAACTGAAATTGTCGGTAAAAGCTTTGCGGATAATCAGTTTTTGCGTATTATTGACTTTATGTCAGGGCGCCGCCCGGCAAATTGTCCTGAAAGTGAACTTAATGATCCGGGACTGGCGAAATGTCTGGTATTGATTTACGAGGGCGAAAACGCTATCTCGAAAATTCGAGCAGTTTTAGGTCCAACCGATCCGACTAAAGCTCCCGGCGGAACTGTCCGTCGCGACTTCGGCAGTGATATAATGGTTAATACCGCGCACGCCTCTGACGCGCCGGAAAGCGTTTTACGCGAAATGGGTGTAACTCAAATCGCTAAAAATAATATAAGCAACTATATTAACGAATTTCTACAAGAGTATGATTCTTAATAAGGAGAAGAGGTTATGGAATTTAGTGAATTGCTGAAAAAACGACGGACAATAAGACGTTTTAAACAAGTTCAAGTGTTTGATAAAGATATACGTTATATACTTGAAGCCGCGCGAGTGGTTTCCTGCGGCGGCAACGTGCAGAAAATACATTATATTGTCGCACGGGATAAACAGCTTGTAAAAGATATTTTTGACAATACGACATGGGCCGGACTGGTATCTCCAGACCGGAATCCTGAATGGGGTAAAAATGCTCCGTTAACTTTTATTATTCTCACCGCCCCTGAAGATTCAGGCAGCGTTATGCAGGCAAATGCCGGTGCCGCTGTCCAAAGTATGGAATACGCGGCTGAGGATGTGGGGCTTGGAGCTTGTTGGATAGGCGCTTTTAAAAAGGATAATGTTGAAAAACTTTTAGGTCTGCCGGAACAGGAGGAAACGCTTTATATTATGGCGATCGGTTATCCCGATGAAGAGCCGGTTCAGGAAGATATTGATTCTGGCGAATCGATGAAATATTATTTAGATGGTGATGACGTTCTGCACGTTCCTAAATTCAAAACCGAAGCAATAGCTGATTGGCGTTAAGCCACTATACAAAAAGGAAAACTCCAAAAAAATGTCATTTGCCTCTACTTTTTTAATTTTAAATATTATTTTATTTTTAGTCGGATTGTTATTTTTAATCAAGGGCAGTGATTTTTTTGTTGAAGCCGCTTCTCAAATTGCCAGAAATTATAATATCCCGGAAATTGTCATTGGTTTAACCTTAGTAAGCATCGGGACTTCTCTCCCGGAATTCGCAACCGATATTTATGCTTCAATCAAAGGAGAGGCGGGAATCGTAGTAGGTGATCTGGTCGGCAGTAATATTACCAACATCTCCCTGGTACTCGGAATCGCAGTTCTAATGCTTGGAACCATGCCGAGTCCCAGGCTGGTCGTCAAACGAGACGCTTTATTTATGCTTGGTGCATTCTTTATCTTTGCCGGAATATGCTTTATGAATAATGGTACTTTCGGGCGAATCGGCGGATTTGTAATGCTTATTTTAATGGGGGGGTATTTGTTATATCTCTTCAAAAACCGTGATGCCCTTGCCGAACTGGAAGAAGGCGAGGAACATGAAGAAGCAGTATTCAGTTCAATATCCAAAGCATGGTTATTTCTATTTCTAGGAATTATTTTGATCTTTTCAGGCGCTAAAGCCATGGTTGATAATGTGATTTTTGTTGCCGGACGTTTCAATATCAGCCAGGGATTAATTGCCGCGACAATTGTTGCTTTCGGAACATCCGTGCCGGAACTGGCGGTAACCATTACCAGTATCCGCAAAAAAAAGAAGGGCATTGCTTTAGGTAATATTATCGGCAGCTGCATTTTCAATCTCTTATTAATAATGGGATTATGCGCGCTGATAAATCCTCTCGAAATCGAGTCCAGTTTGCTTAATGTTGCAATTCCAATCATGCTGCTTTGTGGTGTCATGCTGGTAGTTTTCATGCGTACCGGCTGGCGTTTAGTCAAAGCTGAAGGAATAGCTTTTCTGGCAGTCTATATCGGCTACCTGATCTATAACGGCATTAAGTTAGCTTAAAAAAAAGAAAAAATTGCGTCCAGCGGCAATCCGCTGGTCGTCGCCAGAGCAACGAAAATATCTGATCCAAACTGCGTTTGGTATTTGCCATCTATTTTACGGGTGCTGACACATCTTTTTTAAACTTGCTTTGCTTGTTTAAAAAAGCCTCGCTATAGTCGAGAAATGTGTGATTCATTTGCGCCCAAAGGGGTTTATGTTTCGCTAATTGGAGATTAGCGACCAGTGTTGCCCGCCACTGGACTACGGGCCGTTGCATCCGGGTTTTTTTATAAAAGCTCAGCCGCCTTTGCCGCTAATTCACTGCGTTCGCTCTTTTCGAGTGTCATGTGCCCGTGGATACTTAATTTTTTCATGCGTTCAATTGTATAGTTCAAGCCGTTGCTCGAAGAATCCAGATATGGATTGTCTATTTGATTTGGATCGCCGGTAAGAACCATTTTAGTGCCTTCACCCGCACGGCTGATAATAGTTTTAACTTCGTGCGGAGTGAGGTTCTGGGCCTCATCAACGATAACAAATTGACGAGGCAGACTTCTGCCTCGAATATAAGTAATGGCTTCAAGTTCTATTTTGTGACTGCCGATCAGAGTATCAGTTTTTTTGCTCGAAACGTGACCGTTTTTGTCCGAATGCATTAAGTAATCGAGATTATCAAAAATAGGCTGCATCCAATGACTTAGTTTTTCATCTTTATCACCAGGCAAAAATCCGATATCCTTACCCAATGGGACAATCGGGCGTGAAACGAGAATTTTTTCGTATCTGTTCTGATGCAAAACCAGCTCTAAAGCCGCTGCCAAAGCTAATAAAGTTTTTCCGGTTCCAGCCTTTCCGACCAGAGTTACTAATTGTACTGCCGGATCAAGTAAAATATCCAGGGACATACGTTGTTCCTTGTTGCGCGGAGTAAGATGAATCTGTTGGCTGTCCATGTGTGGATCTACTAAATGCAGCATTCCGTCGTCTTTGACGCGGGTTAAAGCTGTTTTCTTAGGGTTTTCCTCGGATTCTAAAATGATAAATTCGTTTGCAAAAGCCGTGATGCCTTCAATTTCAATGATCTTGCTTTGGTAAATTTCATCAATCATTCCCTGCTTGACACTGAGGGATTGTTGACCCGTGAACAATTTGTCATAATCGACTTTTTCGCGCTCAAAATCCATTACTTTAAGCCCAAGAGCATCGGCTTTTAAGCGTAAATTAATGTCCTTACTGATGAAAATTACATTTTCGCCCTCAAAATGCAGCGTCAAGGCTACCCTCAAAATGCGGTTGTCCGCTCGTTCCATGGAAAAAGTTGCATTAAAGACGTCATCAAGCCGTTTATTTATTTCCTTATCAGGGCAGTGAGCCGAAGTAATGGTAACTTTGCCGGTAGCGAGTGAACCGGCTCTGCTGAGAGATACGCCTTCACCGAGATGTCCGTTTTCACGCAGAGAGTCCAAAGTTCTAATAACTTGACGGGCGTTTCTGCCTAATTCATCCTGATAATTTTTAAATTTATCGAGTTCCTCAATTACCGCCATTGGCAAAACAACATCATTATCTTGAAAAGATTCCAGACTTTGGGCACTGTGCAGAAGCACATTCGTATCCAGGACGAACGTTTTTGTAGACATAAATATCCTTGGGGTTAAGTGAAATTCGATTGTGGCGGAAAGTTTTATCCATATAATTAAAATACTTGTTTCCAAAGCAAATTGCAATAGTGTTTGGAAATAAAAAAGAGTAAACACATGAATCTAACATACTACCATGTATATGTCAACATTTAAGCGATTCTTTTTTGTAGTTTAGTAGTGCCGGGAGCAGCCTTGCTCCGGCACAAATGATTTAAATCGGGCGGCAATCCTGTAAGTTGTCAAAGATATTTGTGGGTGTGCTGATAACATGATCTTAAATTCAACATTTTCATGTTCGCGATGTCACTGTTGTCTCAGCCGTTCAAGCGTTCCCCACCCCTGAGACAGGGGTGACTACATCATTTATTGTTTATTTACATTTTATATGTAGATTACAGCTTTACATCAAACCATCAGCGCACCCATATTTGTCGCGGAGCAAGCTGCTCCTGGCAACTACTTTTGATGTCCCTTGTACTCAGTCGGGGAGATTCCTTTGTGTTTTTTGTAGAGGCGTGAAAAATACAGGGGGTCTTTGTAGCCTAGCTTGAATGCGACTTCCCCTATTGATAAATGCGGCGCGTTTTTAAAATACTCCCCGGCTTTACTTAATTTTGCCTCTATTACTACTTTGGAAAAAGGCTTGCCTAATATTTTTTTGAAAGAATGTGAGATGCTTGAACGGCTTCTTCCGGCGTTTCTGGCGACTTCGTCCAGGGTGATCGGGCGGTCTATATGCTGCTCGATGTAGGCTAAAGTCTTATTTATCAGACGTTCACCCTTTACGCTTATTATTTCTTTGGTGATGATATAATCCACCAGAATAGTAAACAAGCCGATGATGTTTTTTATCTTGATTTTATTGTAATAGGGTAGTTCATAAAAAGATTCCAGTAATTCTGCCTGACATCCGTTTTCTTTGGCTATTTTGAGCACTTTTGGCGGAAGTTTCTGACTTGAACGGAATTGCCCGAACATGGCGTAACCGACTAATTGCGTCTCGATAAATATTGGCGCGACCGCTTCCTCTATCCCGGCATGACATACATAATTTATGATTTCTTTCTGCCTGGCGCATTCGCGGCATTTACTTTCATCCATGGATATACATTCGTTTCTATCGAAAATTTTGTTTTGAATGAGCTCACAAAATTTTGAATTTGCGCGTCCATGTCCGCGACGCAGGATTTTGCCGTCAAGGGAATAAAATAAAATATTTATTCCGAAACTTGCCGTGAAGTTATCGAAAATATTTTGTATTTCATCGTGAAGAATTATGTCCAGTGCTTTATTCATATTGACTATAATACACCATCTTTGCACAATAATCCATGTATTTGCAGAAAATTGCATTTCTTTTTTGTCCACTAAGCAGTACAATATTAGTAAACCTAAAAAATATGGAGGTTGTTATGTCTAAAAAAGTAAAAGTCGGAATTATTGGTCTAGGGTTCATGGGAACTACTCACCTGGATATTTACAAAGCAAATGATAAGGCTGAAGTTGTGGCGATCGCGGATGTAAATCCTGATAAGCTCGCCGGGGATATCAGCAGCGTTTTTGCCAATATCGGCGGCGGCGACAATTCTATTTCGCTGGATTTATCAGCTATGGCTCTCTATGAGGACGGTATGGATTTGATTAATGACACGAATATTGATCTGGTTGATATTTGTTTGCCGACTCACCTGCATCGCAAGTATGCCGTGGCTGCCCTTGAAGCGGGAAAGCATTTGATGCTTGAAAAACCTATGGGCAGAACCAGCGAAGACGCCAAAGCAATTGCTGACGCGGCGGCAAAATCTGATAAATGTTTTACCGTCGGCATGTGCGTCCGGGCATGGCCGGAATACCGTTATGTGTATGAACAGTTAAAATCAGGCAGTTACGGCGAAGTAAAAAATGCCTTTTTCAAACGTTTTTCTCCGACCATGGAAGGCAAAAGCTGGAACGACTGGTTTTCAAAGGAAGAATTCTCGGGAGGAGCATTACTGGATTTGCATTTGCATGATATTGACCAGATTGTTTCGCTCTTCGGGCGCCCGACAGCGGTTACGTCTAACGTAAGCAAAGCTGTGCGCTCTGACAGCGCTGTTGATCATGTATTCACATTTTATGATTTCGAAGACAGTAAAATGGTTGTTTCTGAGGGCGGCTGGTCCGCGACGGATAATTCTCCATTTGAAATGAGTTTTCAATTAGTATGCGAAAAAGCAACAGTAATTTTCAGTCCGGCAGGACTTAAAGAATATTATGAGGACGGTACTGTGGAGGAAGTCGATTTATCAGGATGCCCGGGACCTACCGGCTGGCATGTGGAACTGGACAATTTGCTTGACGCGATACAGAAAGGAATTCCGGCGGACAAGTATCTCACTCCGGCGGAAGCTCTTGACGGAATATGTATCGCCGAAGCCGAACAAAAATCAATCGACAATAACGGTGAAAAAATTATAATCGAATACAAGGAGATGAGATAATGTCATTTTATAAAGCAATAAATTCCTGGGTTATCGCTGGTTTTGGAGGCGAAAAAACTCCTTTTGAAGCAGTTGAATACGCCGCTTCTTATGGTCTGGACGGACTTGAACTGACTGTTGGCGACTGCGTCAGCATCGACACAAGCAAAGAAGAATGCGAAAAAATAAAAGCTTTTGCGCTTGAAAAAGGCATCGGATTACGCTCAGTAGCTTCCGGTTTTTTCTGGGGTTGCTCACTCGGGTCTCCTGATGAAAACGAACGCGCCGAAGCCCTTGCGTTCGCGAAAAAATATTTGCGGATCGCGGCATGGCTGGGAGTGGAAAGCGCTTTGCTGGTACCTGGCGCGGTAGATGTGGCCTGGGACGAATCACGACCGGTCGTGCCATATATGACTTGCTGGAAACAGGCGACTAAATCTATAAAAGAATTGTTGCCCCTCGCTGAAAAACTCAATGTTAATATCGCTTTGGAAAATGTTTGGAACAAGTTCCTCTATTCCCCGGTAGAAATGAAGGCTTTTATTGAACAGTTCGGTTCAGAGAAACTAGGCTGTTATCTGGATGTCGGTAATTGCGTGCTGAACGGTTATCCGCAGGACTGGATCGAGGTTCTCGGCAGTAAAATAAAAGCAGTCCATTTCAAGAACTGGAAAAGCGAGGATTGCGGCGGTGGTTTGCATGGTTTTGGCGATGATTTGCTGGATGGCGAAGTGGAATTTGATAAAGTGCTTGCCGCTTTGGAAAAAATCAACTATGGCGGGCCGATTACTGTTGAAATGATTCCGTTTTCAAGACTTCCTGATATGGTAATGCCGGATTTGGAGCTTGCTGAAGCAACCGCGAAAAAACTTAAAAGTATTTTTGCCTGATTATGCAAATTGGAACAATAGTCGAATCTTTAAAGCTTCCCTTGTTTGACGGCCTGAAAAAAGCCGCCGAACTCGGCGCGGAAGGAGTCCAGATTTACGCTGTTGCCCGTAACGGTCATAACTTGCTGGAATATTCACCCGGGCAGTTAAGAGAATTGAAAAACCGTTGCGAGGATAACGGCTTGCGGATAACGGCGATATGCGGAGATCTGGGAGGTTATGGATTCAGGCAGCTAAACGGCAATAAAGAGCGGGTTGATTTGAGTAAACGGATTATTGATATTGCTCTTGAACTTGGAACTAATATCATGACAACGCATATAGGCGTTGTGCCGGAGGATAAATCGGAACCGATGTATTCGATTATGGCCGAAAGCCTGCGTGAAGTCGGTGAATATGCCGCCGGTGCCGGTGCGTATTTAGCCATTGAGACCGGACCGGAAAGCCCGGAAGCATTGAAGGACTTTATCGAGAAGGCTGTCCGCGGTAAAGGCATAGCGGTCAATATGGATCCGGCAAATCTAATCATGGTGCAGAATGCTGATCCGGTCGCGGCGGTACATCTACTAAAAGATCACATTGTCCATACTCACGCAAAAGACGGCATACATATTCAGGACTGCAATCCTGAAAAAGTATATACCGCCTTCGCCGAAGGAGGTTTCAAGCAGCTTGTAGCGCAGACTGGTGATCTTTTCAAAGAAACCCCTCTCGGGCAGGGAGAGGTCAACTGGAAAGAGTATATCCAGGCACTCCGCGACATCGGCTATAAAGGTTTTTTGACTATCGAGCGTGAAGTAGGGAAAAATCCAATAAACGATATTGGTTCAGCTATTAAGTTCCTAAACAAAATACTGTAATTCAAGATAATCATTAAATTAGCAAAAAATGCCATTTTTTTGCTCCTCAAAATTATGCTTTTAATTACCCCAACGGGGTTATATTTAAATAGCCGCGGGTAAAACCCGTGGGATATTCGCATTCCCAAAACATCAACCCCGGCGGGGTTGAATAAGTAGCTTGTTACGTTCAGTTGTTCAACCCCGTTCGGGGTTG
>DAOWBJ010000069.1 GCA_030634125.1 Victivallales bacterium | reverse complement strand
TCTTGACGACGGCGCGACTTATGACGGTTCATACTATCGGAGCAAGATAGCCGACAATATCGGGAATCAACCCGACACCAGCCCGACACAATGGGAAGAAATGATTTCAAAAGGTGATACGGGGGCACAAGGTATTCAGGGCGAAACTGGAGATCAAGGTATTCAGGGTGAAACCGGAGCGCAGGGGATTCAGGGTGAAACCGGTGCAAATGGCACTGGAGTCGCTCCGCAGGGAACTTACGCGGCGGGTACAACCTATGCGCTTAACGAGGGTGTTGTTTATGACGGAAGTTATTACCGCAGTAAAATAGCTGACAATACCGGGAATCAACCCGACACCAGCTCCACACAATGGGAAAAAATGGTTGCCAAAGGTGTAGATGGAATAAATACTTTGTCTTTAATATCGGCGGATGCTTATAGAACTCCTTTAACTGGTATTCCGCAGCCTTTTTCTAACACTGGAAACAGTGCGAACATAATGCCTGATTTTGATAATTACGCGGGACCTAGACTCTTACTCTCGACATCGAGTAACGAGCCGTTAAAAATGTATGATTATACCGTACCCGACACAACTAATATCAAACGTAGAATTGTTTTTGAGCCGGAAAAAGGTACCGGCTGGAACGGTGAAACGGTTATATGGAAATCAGAACATAAAAAAATGACTGATAATGTGGCGTGGACTGATAAAATCGCAAAAGATATTGGTACATTTACCGCCCCGAACGCAATTACTCCGACCGGAGATACAACAAGCGGTTCCGCGGTAATTACTAATATAAGCTCTACGACAGGGCTGGCAGCCGGAATGCTCGTTACAGGGACGGGAATAGCGGCAGATTCAGCAATAGTCAGCATTGACAGCGGCACACAAATAACATTAAGCGAAAACGCAACCGCAACAGGTACAACAATCACATTGACCTGCAAGAGCGTTGCCCCTCAAGTATATGAGGTAACCACCTCTCTTGCAACACTTGGCTTTACTGCCGGAGATGAAATCCAAGAAGTGATTTTTGTTGATGATTCTTCGGGGTTTAGTGCCGGTGATATTGCGTTTGACAGATGCGAAATTACGGGGGTGTAAGATGTACAAATTTATTAAACCTAATCATCATCCAGTGAACAAAAAGGGGCTTGTTGCCTGGTATAGCTACCGTAATACCGGCTCTGTGGCAGCACTCGGAACATGTAAAGATTACAGCGGAAACGGTAATGATGGAATTTGTAACGGTAATGTTTTTGTTGATAATCAGGGGGCTAAATTTGATGGTTCTCCTGATTATATAGATATTGGAAGTGATTCAAGCTTGGATTTGATTGATGATGATTTTACTATAAGCGTATGGGTTAAAAAACTGAGTTTAGCCGCCACATATTCCAGGATGGTAACAAATAATATCGGTTCAACAGACGATGGGTATTCTTTTCATTTTGATAATAACGCATCTCTTTGTTTGTTCGTAAAAAAGGCTGGTTCAATTTTATTTTCTAAAAAAACAACCCCGTTAATAGCCATAGATCAATGGTATCATGTTGTTGCTGCATTTGACTCAGCAACTCCTGGTAATTCAAAACTGTACATTGATGGAGAATCTAAATCACTAAACCCTTTCTCAACTAACTTAGCTGGTTCGGCTGGGGCGGTAATAGGAAAACGACAAGACAACCTAAATATAACGTATATGATGGGTTATCTTGCTGATATACAAATATACAATAGAGCGTTATTAGCTTGCGAAATTAAACAAAATTATTTAAAAAACAGGAGAGCATAATGTCAAAAATCAAATATTATCAATTGGCTTTCAAGGACGGTAAATATCAAAAATCAGTATCACCTAATCAAGAAAAGCTTGATGCTTTAACGGCGGACGGCTGGGAGCTGCACGGCTTTGATAACGAAGCGGACATACCGCAAAAGCCGATACTTGACAACGGCGCAGTCCGCGCAATGACCGAAGCGGAGATCGCCGCAAAAATCCTCGCTGATAAACTGGCACAGACAGTTTTTGATCAGATGGACATACTTAAGGCTTTTGATGGTTTAGGCAAAAAGACCGAGCTTTTAAATCTGTTGTCCACAAACGCCGAATTTGCTACATATTGGGCGGCATCAAAAACAGGCATTGACTTAAAACACCCGGTATGTGTTCAAGCTATTGCCGCTTTGGGATTAACGGAACAAATCAACGCAGTCAAACTTGCAATTTCAGGAGAATAAATTATGAATGTGTATATGAATACAAATATAATAAGGCTTCGCGATATTTGTATAGATTATGAGTTTGAAGTTTTTAACGGTTTCTATCTCTGTCCTCTTGACGGATTAGAGGAAATGTTCAACGGTTGCGGTCCTGATTGGATGCCTGAATTTTTCCGGGACAAATTAAGCGCGTATCTCAAGTTTTTCGAACCGGCGTTTCTGGAACACGATTTTTCATTCGAATGCTCCGACAGAACCCGCACGGGATTCCAGGCCGCAAACAAGCGACTTTACCGCAACTGCAAAAAATTAATCGCGGCACGTTATAGTTGGTGGCTGAACCCTATTCTCAAAACCCGTCGTTATTTACAAGCACGAGCCATCTATAAAGCCTGCTCCAACTTTGGCTGGTCAGCATGGCTGGACTAATTTAACTCTTAACTCTTAAAACTTATTATGACCCAGCAAGAAAAAATAGAAATTGCTAAAATTGTAGCCTGGGAGGTTAATCAAACTAAATCCTGCCCGCACGGTATCGATTCCGACACCGCTGCCAGTTTGAAAGAGTTCGCGGCAACATGGCAATCCGGCAAAAAAACTGCCCTGATAACTTTTGTCGCGGGCGTTGTCGCCGGGCTGGGAACATTAATTACACTGGGAATAGTCAAAAAAATGGAGATACTGTTCAAATGAAAATTTTATTATTAATTGTGCCGGTCTTGTTACTGGCTGGCTGTGCCACCGAATACTACCCGCCGCAAAAAGGCGAAAAACAAGGAGCCATCAAACGTAAAGGTTTCGTGTCATGGTCTGACGGAGTCGGAAAGTCTTTTCTAAACCCGTCATTTAATGTAGTAGGCAAGTAATCATTTTTATCCACGAATTTTATTGATTTTCACTAATTTTTACTGAACCTTTTTATTAGTGTTCATCAGTGTTTATTCGTGGATATTTTCTTTTTTTCCTCTTTTTTTTTAATTTTGAACTGGCATTACTAATTATTCAGGTTATAATAAAGGCTCATTGATTTGAGGCGTGGTAGCCAAGCGGTTAGGCAGTGGTCTGCAAAACCATCCAGATCGGTTCGACTCCGGTCCACGCCTCCATTTCTCCCCTCAAAACCGCCAAAGCGGATTGGCTGCCAGAAAAAAAACACTGCAATTGAGTAATGCCCGGAGAGTTTATTCACAGCATCCTGAGCGTGCAACTCCAGCGACTGTCAGCGAACAAAATGCTTATCGTGCGACATTTAATGAATTTGCAGCTTGTTACAGACCACAAATATAATAAAAAACCATTATTAATGTAACATTATAATGATTTTCCTTTGAATTTAGAGGGAGATACCCCCATGACTTGTTTAAAAGCCTTTGAAAAATGGAATTCATCGTAGAATCCCATGCGGTCAGCGGTTTCCTTGATGTTTAGATCATCTTCTCGCAGCAACTGACATGCTCGATAGATTTTTATTCGCCTCACAAATTTAGCCGGACTGGTTCCAAGTTCTTTTTTGAATAAGGAGTTGACGTGTCCCGGGGTAATAGTGAATTTTTTTGCCAAATCATTTCTTGTTGGTGATTTATCAATATTTTTCTGTAAAAATAATGTCATTTGGCGCATACGCGGTGATATTTTTTTATCACTTCCCGCTTCCCAGTATTCTACAAGCCGCAACCATAACTCTTTTGCCATGGAATCAAGAATCTCCTTGCGATATTTTCCGAATCCCTCAAAAGTATTGCGGCAATTCCTGAAAAGTTCATGTATAGCGGTATCGCCTTTAACATCTGTTACAAGCGGCGGAAAAATCGACAAACTGTAATCTTTGTACAAGAAAGCTCCTTCCTTGTATAATTCCAGATGAATACATGCTATAGCTGAATACTGTGAGTTGTTTTCGCATTTAAATACATGATGTTCGCCAGGTGGAATACAAAGAATTTCTCCTTCATTAAGTTCTGTTTTGTTGTTTGTATCACAATTAAGATAACTTAACTCTCCAGACACAATCAGAATAATCTCGAAATCAGGCATTCTGCGAGGACCCCAGGTTGTACCCGGTTCGACCGCTATATAATTAGAAGTATGTACATCAGGACTTATTTCATTTATTGTTATGATTTTTGTTTTCATCTTACTATTATACATGCTTTTGCCATTTTCAGCCATGTACTTTTCTAAAAAAAAGTGTAAATTCATAATAGTTTTAACTAAAACAGGAAAAATGACCATGAATAATCGAGAACGCCTTCACGCAATAATGAACTATGAAAACTATGATCGCCTGCCAGTAGTTCACTTCGGACTTTGGGACGAAACTCTTGAAAAATGGATTCAAGAAGGACATATAAGTACAGAAGAAGCCGAAGGACACAGCGGCGGCAATCCACCGCTAGCAGTTATGAAAAGACTAGGTTTTGATTTTGGCTGGTGTTGCGGTGGTTTAGGCTGTAATACCGGACTTAATCCGGCGTTTGAAAGAAAAGTAATGGAAGAATTGCCGGACGGCTCAAAAAAAGTACGTAATAGAGATGGCGTAATAGTTCTGGAAGCACCTGAGGCAGGATCAATCCCGGCGGAAATAGATCATCTACTTAAAGATAGAGTGTCATGGGAAGAACATTTTCTGCCGCGTCTGCAGTTTTCCGAAGACCGCATAGATTTTGAGCGTTTGGACGAATTAAAAAGCGAACAGAATGACAGACAGGATCCTTTTGGACTCCATGCCGGAAGTCTATTGGGAGTAATCCGTAACTGGCTCGGTGTTACAGGAGTTAGCTATTTATGGGCGGATGATCCTGAACTTTATGACGAAATCATCAATACTTCAGCAGAACTCACATATAAATGCCTCGAAACAGTTTTGCAAAGCGGAATAAAATTTGATTACGCTAATTTCTGGGAAGATATCTGTTTCAAAAACGGCCCCTTGGTAATACCATCAGTATTTGATGAAAAATGCGGTCCTCATTATGAGCGCATTACAAATTTATTTAAAAAACACGATATAAATATAATTTCTCTGGATTGCGACGGTATGATAGATTCGCTTATTCCGACCTGGATAAAAAATGGAGTCAACACCATGTTTCCAATCGAAGTTGGAACTTGGGATGCCAATATCGCTCCCTGGCGCGAACAATACGGCAAAGAATTAAAAGGAATCGGCGGCATGAATAAAAATGTTTTTGCCAAAGATTTCACAGCGGTTGATGTAGAAATAGAAAGACTGAAGCCAATGATTGAACTTGGCGGTTTTATCCCCTGTCCCGACCATCGAATCCCGCCCGACGCAAAATGGGATAATGTCCGTTATTATTGCGACCAAATGCGGAAAACTTTCTAAAACAGTACGAGAAGCTTTTCTTGTAAAAATAATGAAAACACAGTGCATATCTATTGATATTGTCATTTGCTGCATTAACAGCATGCCATATGGCGGTTCGATTTGTTTCAATGGTACGGCAACAGGGACGAGTACCATAAAGATTGGAATAGTAATATTTGATTTTTTTGAGTCTGAAAAGTTTAAACCGCAGTATTTTTGAGGATAACATAGAATGATTGTCGAGTCCGGTCCACGCCTCCATTTTTCCTCATCCTTGTTCTTCTGTTCCCAATTCACTTGTAAACTTTATTTTTGTGTGTAAATTTACACACGGATTTAAAATATATATATGGGAATGACTATGAAAATACTTTTTTTGTGTTTGTTGATAATGAATACACTAACTTGCTTCGCTTTGAAAGTCGGCGAACAGGCTCCTGAACTGCAAATAGCTTCGTGGATAAAAAACGGTCCCGCTACGCTTGCGGAAAATAAAGGGAAAAGGATTTGTATCGTCGAATTTTGGGCGACAACATGCAAACCCTGCATAAAAGTAATGCCCTACTTCCATAAGCTGAAAAATCAATACAAAGATTTAACAATAATCAGTATCAGCACCGAAAACGCCGCTGTAGTAAAAAACTTCATTACGAAATACAAAGATATAAATTATAAGATAGCTGTTGATGACAATAATAAAACCTACAACAGCTATATGAATAAAAACGAAAAGATACCCGTGGCGTTTATTATTAATAAAAACGGCACAGTCGCCTGGATTGGACATCCGCTGGATATATACCTCCCGTTGAAACGCATAATTACCGGCAAGTTTGATATTAAGGAAAGCGCACGGCATAATGAAATTTATAAAAAAATGCAAATTTTATTATCACAAAAAAAATATACCCCCGCTCTGAAAATTATAGAAGCTGAATTGAAAAAAAAACCGGACAATACTCAATTTATCGCCTTGAAAGTATATGTATTATTTAATACTGACAAAAAAGCTGAAGCTTTAGAATTTGCCGGCAGCATGCTGAAAAAACATCCCGCGAACATGGAGCTTTTTGAACTGAAAGCATACATGCTCAGTCAAATGAAAAAATATAAAGAACTTGACGCGTTCTATCTTGATTTTATAAACAACTGCAAAGAGGAGCCCGTACTGCTTAATCAGTTAGCGCGTCAGTTACTCGGCACAAGATTTGGAGAAGCCAAACTGGAACCTGCCCTCAAGGCGGCGGAGTTGGCATATTCCAACCGCAAACTTTACAAACTTCAACGTGCGAATATTGGCGAGACTCTGGCTCGAATTTATTACATGACCGGACGTATTGACCGGGCAGTCAAAATACAAAAAGTTGTATGCCGCATTTTGAAAAAGAATAAAAAACCAAAATATATTTACGCTTTAAGAATATTGGAATATTATGAACGAGCATACAAATTAGGACAAGGGCAACAGTTGGATGAACATCGAACATCGAACATCGAACGTTCAACATCGAATAAAAAGAAATAATAATAAAAAGAAAAAAATGATGAAAAAAAAATATTTATTTGGTCCGGTTGCTTCAAGACGTTTGGGGATCTCGCTCGGCGTTGATCTTGTCCCATTTAAAACATGCTCAATAAATTGTGTATACTGCGAATCCGGCGTAACCACCAATTTGACTTTGAAACGAAGGGAATACATTTCCGCTGATGAAGTTATCAAGCAATTAGATGAACTGCTCTCAAACAATCCTGAAATTGATTATTTAACTTTTTCCGGAGCAGGAGAGCCGACATTAAATTCAGGTATCGGACGTGTCGTAAATTTCGTCAAAACAAATTATCCACAATATAAGATTTGTTTATTGAGCAACGGTACTTTATTCAGCGACCCTGAACTCCTGACGGAAATAGCTGACATAGATTTATGTATCCCCTCGCTCGACGCGTCCTGCGAGGAAGAATTCAAAATCATCAACCGCCCCTCCCCTGAACTGGATTTCGCAACTTACGTTAATGCCCTGATCGAATATTGCCAAAAATCAAAAGCCGAAATATGGCTCGAACTTTTCATAGTTCCCGGCAAAAACGATTCAGACGAATCAATAAAGCGTTTCGCGGAAATAATCAAGCGGGCCAAACCC
>DAOWBJ010000134.1 GCA_030634125.1 Victivallales bacterium | reverse complement strand
GAAAACGCTCGATCAGGTCATAAGTCGGAATGAGTTCTATCTTCAACAGGGCACTCAGCCAGTAGCGCAGAACCCGCGCCCGCAAAGCCGGAGCCAGGGAACGCCAGAACTTTACTTGAGTAATATTTTCATTCGCAATCAAAGAATATTTTGCCCTGGCGCTTTCCTCTATAAACCGTGCGTCCACTTCCAGAGCTTTTGCCGCTTTGACCAGGCCGGTGGCGGCGGAGGGAAGTTTTTCAATTATTTCGGGAATAATGCGGTGGCGGAAATAATTTCGTGTATAGCTTTCGTCAAAATTACTGTGATCCACACACCATTGGGCGATACCGCGCTCTGTCAGGAATTCGATCAAATCAATTTTGCCGTAAGACAGTAAGGGACGTATAAATTTCACATTTTTAATCACGGATTCCTCGCGGAGCGAGGTCAAACCGGAAACATTTGCTCCACGGCACATACGGATAAAAAGGTTTTCAATACGGTCGTCAGCATGATGCCCGAGGAGAACAATACATTTTTCCTGTTCATGAATAAGTTCGCTCCACTTCGCGATTCGCAGCCGTCGCGCGACAGCTTCAATATTTTCATTCTTCCTGCGTTCATCCAGAGTATGTAAATCGTATTGCTCATAGTTGATTTTGAGGCGAAAACAAAAATCCCTGCACCATTGCGCGTCCAGGCGGCTGGCTTCGCCGCGAATGCCGTGTTCGAAATGTACGGCACTTATATCCAAGTCCAGTTTTGACGCAAGTTCATTCGCTGAAATCAGCAAAGCTACGCTGTCCGCGCCCCCGCTGAAACCAATATAAGTTTTGTGGGAACGAAAATTTTCAAGGATTTTTCCAACAGTCTGACTGATCATATTTTATCACCAAAGTTTTCACATGTATTGCAAAATAAGATTATGGTTGTAATATAAGGAAATAAACAAATAATTCAAAAATTTAAAGGAAATTTATATGACTAAAATTATTGCCGGGACTCATAATCAACATAAGCTTGAAGAATATCGTGAACTCCTTGATGGTCAGGATTTGGAAATTGTCTCACTGAACGATTATCCCGAATACGCTGAACCAGAGGAAAATGGTAAGACTTTTGAGGAAAACGCGAATATAAAAGCTTTGTCCGCTACTAATTATTGCGACGTTCTGTCTTTTGCTGATGATTCAGGCCTGGAAGTCGAGGCATTGGATAACGCGCCGGGAATTTATTCATCCCGATACGCCGCAAATGATAAAGCCCGTGTTGAACGTATTTTAAAAGAACTTGAAGGCAAAGAAAATCGCCGAGCGCGTTTTGTTTGTGTTATCTCAATAGCTTTTAACAACGAAGTAGTCGGCTCGTTCCGGGGAGAGGTTTATGGAAAAATCATTGACGAGCCGCGCGGCACAAACGGTTTTGGCTACGATCCTGCGTTTATGCCTGACGGCTTTGATAAAACTTTCGCGGAACTGACCCGGGAAGAGAAAAATAAAATCAGCCATCGCGCCAACGCAATTGAAAAAGTCATTGAGTTTGTCGAGGACGAAATGTCCATTCTAGACGACGAATTGAGCTCATTTTAATAAAAAAACTTCTTTTTTTTTAATTAACTGCAATAATCTTAATTTAGCCTGCGTTTATCTTAACAGTTAAAGGCAATGAAGCCGACACAATCCTAAATTAAGGAGAACGAAAAATGAAAACTCATCTATTGTTCGCATTACTCGCAGTTGTTTTTCTCGGAACTATGGGAATAGCTAACGCCAAAATTGAAAGGGAAGGTAAAGGAAAAAATAAGGAAGAATGGAAAGCAAAACGTGATGCTCGTCTGGCAAAATTGAAAGAAAAAAATCCGGAAAAATATGCTGAAATAATGAAAAAGATAGAAGAACGTAAAGCAAAACGTAAAGCTAAAATAGCAGAACGGAAAGCAAAACGTGATGCTCGTCTGGCAAAATTGAAAGAAAAGAATCCGGAAAAATATGCTGAAATAATGGCAAAAAGAAAAGAAATGGAAGAGCTACGCAAAAGTGACCCGAAAGCTTTTAAAGCTAAAATGAAAGAATTAAGAAAAAAATGGAAAGAACATCGTAAAGAAAAAGGCGGAAGAAAACACGAAAAAGATAATGATTAAATTTTCATGCAAGTAAAAAAATAGAGGCAATTGTAGATCTACAATTGCCTCTTTTAGTATCTTACTTCTTTTTCTTAAATTATTTCTTTGCTTCAGCGTTTTCGTTTTTCTGTAAAACGCCTGCATCGAGAAGTTTGTCGATGAGATTCTGCATAGAATTAAAAGCGTTAAGGAAGCCTTGAGGGGGCATAATAACACGTTCGTTACAAATTGCGGTAGGATCTTTTTTCCCGTCTTCGTCCGGCTGGAGAGTTACAAAGTCAAATCTAACCATGCCACCAGCAAAATGAATTTGTCCAATTCCATCAGCGAAAATTTCTTTTTTGTTACTCATAACAAAATACTCCGTTTAATTTTTTAATAAATCTTTTTCAGTCCAAAACCTAAGCCTGAAACATCTTATCCTTCCAATATATTAAACTTTTGCACTTTTGCAAGTTATTTATCATAAAAATTTAAGTTAAGGAGCTGTAAAAGAATAAATTTGACAAAATGCGTGAATTATCCCGGAATGATTTGCTGCTTGCTGATGAGGCGCATAGCCTCAGCTATGTAACGAATCGGCAACCGGGAGAAACGCGCAGATGTAAAGATTATTTTTGAACGGCTCCTAAGTGTAGAAAATTATTTATTTTTTCTGATATTGAAATTCTGTTGTCTTTGGGGTAAATTAGCTAGTGCTACAAAAAAATATGGTGAATAATGACTAAAGTTTTGGGAAACGCGGCGGTGTTTACGCTTGGCTGCCGTTTAAATCAGGCAGATAGTGCCTTAATATGTGATCGATTGAAATCGGATGGCTGGGAGATAGTGCGCCCGGAATACTCGGGACGTATTGATTTGTTGATTATCAACACCTGTACCGTAACCGCGGCAGCCTCACGCAAAAGCCGGCAGGCGGCCCGGCGCTTCCGCTCAAAACACCAGGAAGCATGTATCCTGGTTACCGGCTGCAGTGCCGAAATTGAAAATTCCGCCTGGAGCAAAGAAGAAGCGGTGGACATTATTTTGACCAATCCAGAAAAGAAAAAAATCAATTCTTTAGTGAAAGATTTTTTGCAGAAAAAGACAATTTCAACCGGGCATACTTTCAGTATAGATCAGCCGCTTGAAATCTTCAAAGAAAAAGTCGGCGGCAATTTCCCGTTCAAAAGCCGCGCTTTTCTCAAAGTGCAGGAAGGATGTAATAATTTTTGCACCTACTGTATAGTTCCATACGCCCGTGGACCAGAACGCTCGCGTGACTGGGACGAAGTTATTACTGATTTTAAACAATTTATTGAGAATGGTTTTAAAGAGATAGTTCTTACCGGCGTAAATATTTGCGCTTACAATGACCGGGGCGGGACTTTAAATGAACTGATAGATACTTTATGCGCGATTCCCGGAGATTTTCGTATTCGTTTGAGTTCCACGGAGCCTCATCCGAATAATATGGATTTGCTGAAAACGATGGCTGAAAACCCCAAAGTATGCCGTTTCCTGCATCTGTCTTTGCAGCATGGCAGTGATGAAATACTCAAGGCAATGGGTCGCAAATATACTACTGTCGAGTTCGCGCGTTTCATCAAAGAAGCACGTCGCTTAATTCCCGGCATTCATCTCGGTACTGATGTAATTGTCGGTTTCCCGGGCGAAACAGAAGAACATTTTGAGCAGGAAATAGAATTTGTCAGAAAGATGAACTTTTCAAATATACACATTTTTACTTATTCCAGGCGCGAAAAAACCCCCGCCGCGACAATGCCTGACCAGGTGCCGGGCAATATCGCTAATGAGCGTCGTTTGCGTCTGGTTAAAATAGCCGGCACAATGAAAACTGATTTCGTCAAATCCCAACTGGGAAAAACTTTGCCGGTTCTTTTTGAACGTAAAAACAAAAACGCTTATTTTCAAGGCTGGAGTGATAACTACATAAACTTTATTTGTGACGATTCCGCGATAAAAAAACATGTAATCACGCAAGTTAAGGCAATAGAAATCACAGATGATAATTCTATTCGCGGACAAGTATTGTCATCTGATTTTCCGTTGGAATAAGATCAAGAAAAATTTTAATCAGCGGTGAATCATGCGTTTTATAGTTTTCAGTTACGAATATCTTCGATTTGTATTAAAATTATATCATTTATTCTAAAAAAAACATTTGTTTTTTTGATTAAGTCTATAAAAGTACATATATTAAGGGATAAACTATATAAAAGGTTGTTAAATGGCGAGATTGCATACAGTTTCTGTTTTGGATAAAGTTCGGGGGGATATTCTGGCGGGGAAATATTGTCAGGTGGAATTTCTTCCTTCGGAACGACGGCTGGCGGAACTCTATGATACTGGACGCGGAGTGATTCGTACTGTTTTGCGGAAATTGCGCGAAGAAAATTTGATTTACCTGATCCCTGATCGCGGTGCTAAAGTCGTTAAAATTGAGAAAAAACAATCCCTCGAACGTTTTTTAGTTCGCTTCAGTGGTCATATTGCTCCAAAAGGCGCTCATGAAGGAATGGGTATTTTGACTGGTATTTGCGCTAGTGCGGCAGAATATAACGCCGAAGTTATAGTGTCTTTTTCAGATAAGAGCATTTTCATGAATGAATTGGCAGTGCGCTACGCCAAAGGTGATATTCAAGGACTTATTTTTCTTGAAGGCTGGGATAGAGCGACGATGTTTTCGGCGCTGGAAACTGCCGGCGTGCCGTATCTAATCGCAAATCAGGAAGTCAATGATCCGGCATTGTGCTGCCAGATGGATTTTCGCAATATCGGGCGTCAGGCCGGACGCTATTTGACTGGCAAAGGACATCGTTATATTGGAGTTTTGGCTGGATCTTTAGATAATTATTTGTATCAGGAAATGCTCGCTGGTTTCCGCGGCGCTCTGGCTGAAGATGAGATAACGCTTGCGAAAAACGATATTCTTGAGCCAGACAGGGAGGGGCAATATCCTGATTTAAAACCCACGCTGCTGGCAAGTGAACGCCCGACAGCGTTTTTCGCGATGCGTGACCACCGCGCTATGAAGCTTTATGACACCTGCCGCAATCTTGGGATAAGAATCCCCGAAGATATCTCAGTTATTTCTTATGATAATATCACCTGGTCCGATGCCGAGCATGTTGGACTGACCACGCTTGAGCAGCCTGTGGAAGACATCGGACATGAATCGGTTGAGCTTTTGAAAGAGTGGATTATTTCCGGCACTAAGCCGGAGAGCAAAAAATTATACGCCAAACTCATTGAACGTAGCAGCGTTAAAGATATTTCCTGATTTTTTTATACGCCTTTTTTGTTTGCGCCCCAGATGACTTTGTGGATTTGCAGCTGCAGTCTTGCGGGCGGCAAGTCCGCCATCATCCAGCCGACTAAAGTTTGCGGATTGAGTTTGCCCCATGCCGGACTGAATAAAATATTAAAGGTTTTGGTCTGAAGATTGTATCTTTCTATAATGGTTAACGCAAATTCATAATCCAGATAATCCAGAATTACAAATTTGATTTCGTCATGCTTGGATAGAATATGAAAATTATCATAGAGATTGTATTCGACCATGCCGCTGG
>DAOWBJ010000074.1 GCA_030634125.1 Victivallales bacterium | reverse complement strand
ATTTTGCCATGTACATTAGTTGCGTTTACAGGATGAATAGATGCCTGTGTTAATTTTTCAGCAATAGAATCTTCAACGACTTCGAATAAAACGTCCTGCGGCTCTTCGGAGGTTAAAGCATCTTTGCGGATGCCGTATATGATCTCACGTTGTTTATTCATAACATCATCAAATTCCAGCGTACGTTTACGCATGGAATAATGATGCTGTTCAATCCGGCGCTGAGCAGTTTCGATGGATTTATTGAGCCACGGATGTTGAATTTGCTCGCCTTCCTCAATGCCGAAGCGTTCAAATATTTTAATGATACGGTCAGAACCAAACAGACGCATTAAGTTGTCTTCGAGGGAAACATAGAATTTAGATGATCCCGGATCTCCTTGACGAGCGCAGCGTCCGCGCAGCTGACGATCTATCCGGCGGGAATCATGCCGGGAACTGCCGATAACGTGCAGGCCGCCACTTTCAGTGATGCCTTCGCCAAGTTTGATGTCAGTACCACGTCCAGCCATATTTGTCGCTACAGTTACCGCGCCGCTTCGACCGGCACTGGCAATAATTTCAGCTTCATGCTGGTGGTTTTTAGCGTTCAATACGTTGTGCGGAATATTGGCGCGGCTGAGCATGCGGGCAATTATTTCAGAATCATCAACGGAAATTGTTCCGACCAGTACAGGTTGTCCTTTTTCGTGACGTTCGGCGACATCTTCAATAACCGCGTTTAATTTTTCACGTTTAGTTTTAAAGATAGAGTCGTTATCATCTTCGCGGATAACCGGGCGGTTGGTGGGTATGACGATAACGTCAATTTTATATGTTTTATGAAATTCGGTAGCTTCAGTTTCGGCGGTACCGGTCATGCCGGAAAGTTTTTCGTACAACCTGAAATAATTCTGAATGGTGATTGTCGCTAAAGTTTGAGTTTCCTGTTCAATTTCAACATGTTCTTTCGCTTCAAGGGCTTGGTGGAGACCATCGCTGAAACGACGTCCCGGCATTAAACGTCCGGTATGCTCATCAACTATCAATACTTTACCGCCTTGTACAACATAGGCAACGTCTTTCTCAAAAAGACAATAAGCTTTCAATAATTGTGACAAGTCATGGAGACGTTCGCTTTTAGCGGAGAAATCATCATTAAACTGTTTTTTATTTTTAATTTTAGTATCATCGTCGAGCCCTGGGTCATTCTCTATTTTGTGAATTTCCTCAAGCAAATCGGGCATGATGAAAGCATCAGGATCATCAGCGGAAATCGCGTTACGTCCTTTTTCCGTCAAATCCGCGTCATTGGATTTTTCATCAATAGTGAAATACAGATCAGCTTGAACTTCCTGCAGTAAACCACGGTTATTATCGCTGCGGACACGCATTTCAACTTTTTCCAGATCCCGCAGGAGCGAGCCGTCCTCAAGCATGCGCATGAGTTGTTTATGAGTCGGCATCCCGAATTTTATCTGCAGCAGTTTAGTGAGTGCGGCATCTCTGTCTTCGCTGGAAGCATCTTCCTGTTCAAATATTTTTTTAGCTTCGTTCCCGAGGCGCGAACATAGTTGACTCTGTTTCGCGTAGAGACCTTCAACGTGCGGCTGAATACTGTCAAATTGATGTGTGGATGTTGCTGTCGGACCGGAAATAATCAAAGGTGTACGGGCTTCGTCAATTAAGATACTGTCGATTTCATCAATAATCGCGAAAAAATGATCGCGTTGAACAAGATGACCGGCTTCAGAAGCCATTCCCATATCGCGCAGGTAATCAAAACCGAATTCGCTGTTTGTACCGTAGGTTATATCTTTTTCGTAAATAGCTTTCCGGTTATGCGGATTCTGCATATTTTGAAGACAGCCAACGGTCATTCCCAGGTATTCGTAAACAGTTCCCATCCATTCAGAGTCACGCAATGCCAGATAATCATTAACCGTAACCAGCTGGCAGTTTTTGCCGGAAAGAGCATTGAGATAAAGAGGCATGGTCGCGACGAGGGTTTTACCTTCACCGGTAGCCATTTCGGCAATATTGCCGCGATGAATAGCGATTGCTCCAAGAATCTGGACATCATAGGGAATCATATCCCAGACCATGGGTTGACCGCAGACTATAATTTCTTTGCCCATCAAGCGCCGGCAGACATTTTTGACGACGGCAAAAGCTTCAAGCATGATATCTTCGAGGATTTCGCCGTTTTTCAGGCGTTCCTTGAATTCATTAGTCTTATTTTTTATTTCAGATTCACTGAGCTGTTGTAAAGACTCTTCTATTTCATTGACTTTAGCAATCAATGGTTTCATTTTGGTCAAATCCCGCTGGGATTTGGTGCCAAAAACTTTTTTAAGTACATATCCGATCATATTATGTATTTACCTCTTCGCTTATTTTGAGCCGGGCTGTTCTATTTCTCTGCCGGATTGGCATAAGGGACAGCTGTCCGGTTCATAGGTTTCCAATTCGAGTTCAAGTAAAGCTTTATGTTCAATATCAAATTCAGCGTTTCCGGCACTGCGGTCAACTATTACCGCTATGCCCGCGACTTCGCCGCCGTGTTCGCGTACGAGATTAACGGTCTGTTGAACTCTGCCGCCGCGTGTAACGACGTCTTCGGCGACAAGAATTCTTTCGCCGGGAGCGATTTTAAAACCGCGTTTGAGTACCAGTTCGTCATTTACTTTGTCGGCAAAGATAGCACGGACTCCGAGCGCGCGGGCAACTTCCTGCCCGACAATCAAACCGCCTACAGCGGGAGATATTACGCATTGAATGTTGGCATCTTTAAATTTAGCGGCCAGTTCAGCGCAAACTTTTTCCGCGACGTCAGGATATTGCAGAAGCAGCGCGGCCTGAAAAAAACGATTGCTGTGCAAGCCGCTGCGTAATTTAAAATGTCCCTCAAGTAAAGCTTTAGCGTCTTTGAAAATATTGATTATTTCTTCTTTTGTCATTACAATTATTCCTCTATAATATATTAATTTTTAAAACTATTGATTAACGGAAAGTTTCTTCTGCGCCAGGTTCAACTCGCAGGTGAAAATCAACCGTGCGGTCGCCGATCTTTAGTGAAATCATTGTATTCAAACGCGTCAATAATAAAGCGTAAGGAATCTTGACTTCACCGTTTGCCACGTTTATGGAAATTTTGCAGTCACCGAGAATATCCTCAACTTCGCGCAAAGTCGTGATAAGATGAAGCATTTTCAGCAACTTCTCGCGCAGTTGACCGTCCAGCTCATAAGTATGATAGCATTTTTTGCATACAGTTTGAAAGCCGGAATCGGCGATGTCGCCGAGATTGAATTTTATGATTCCGTCACAACTTTTTTCAAGACATTGAAAATCTATTTGAGCTTTCGCTCCAATATTCTCAGTTATATCAGTCATAATATTATTTTCCACATGTATTAATTAAGCTGTTCAAGTAAATATATAATATAGGAGCTTTTCCCTGAATTTAAAGTCATAAGAACAAAAATAATCGAGCTTTGGGCAGAGAAAATGCGGATATAATGAAAAATAACAGAAATATGCTTGTTTTTGGAAGAATATTAAGGCTTTTTTTTGAAATATTCTAAAAAAAAATTGAAAATCCTATTTTGGACATTATCGTAAATAGGTGTAATTAGATATAAAAATTTAACCAGTACGGATAAAATATGTTAAAAAAACTGACTCAACTTTTTTCCAGTGATATTGGTATTGATCTCGGAACTGCCAACAGTTTGGTATTTGTGCGTGAGAAAGGTATTTGTTTGTGCGAACCGTCTGTTGTTGCTATCAACGAAAACACAAAAGAAATACTTGAAATAGGTAATGAAGCGAAACGCATGCTTGGCCGTACTCCCGGCAATATTCGTGCCGTACGCCCGATGAAAGACGGAGTTATCGCTGATTTTGATATAAATGAAGAGATGCTGCGTTATTTTATAAAGAAAGCAGTAAGCCTGGTGCCCCGGCGTCAGCGTATACTGTCTCCACGGGTTTTAATAGCGGTGCCTTCAGGAATTACCGAGGTCGAGAACCGTGCCGTAAAAGACAACGCGAAACGTGCCGGAGCAAGTGAAGTTTTCCTTATTGAGGAACCTATGGCGGCGGCAATTGGTGTTGGTCTGCCGATTGGCGAACCTGAGGGAAGTATGATTGTTGACATCGGTGGCGGTACTACTGAGGTCGCGGTTATTTCATTATACGGTATCGTCGGATCACGCAGTGTGCGGGTCGGCGGAGATGAATTGGACGCGGCGATTTGCCAGCACATGAAACGAGTTTATAATTTGATGGTTGGAGAAAGAACTTCTGAAAAGATAAAAATAGAAATAGGCAGTGCTTATCCTGTCAATGAAGAAGAAACCATGGATGTAAAAGGTCGTGATTTAGTTTCCGGTCTGCCTAAAACAGTTAAAATAACCGCTAGTGAAATACGCAATGCTTTACAAGAACCTATTGCCAGTATTGTTGAAGCAATTCGCGGTACTTTAGAACGCTGCCCGCCTGAATTAGCGGCTGATTTAATTGACCGCGGTATCATGCTTGCCGGCGGCGGAGCCCTGCTCAAAGGTCTTGACCGTTTAATCGTCGAAGAAACCGGACTGCCGGTATTTGTCGCCGAAGAACCGCTTGAAGCCGTCGCCAAGGGAACCGGGGTAATGCTCCAGGACCTCGACGTAATGATCCACGCGATGGCTTAATTCGAGTTGCGATTTAAATTTTCCTAAATATGCGAATGTCCTAATCTTCAGCCCAGTGAGTGGATGTAGAGTTTTTTGTATTTGACGAAATACCCCAAGCCTGACCAGATGGTTATTACTGAGATAAAGTAGAGGGATATTGTCCATGTCATGCTTGCTTTTATATCGAATAAACCGATCCAGGCTAATCCGCCGACTCCCATCATGAGCATTTGAAGAACTGTTTTGATTTTCCCCCAGATGTCCGCGGCGATGACGGTGTTTTTCTGAAGCGCGAGCATGCGGAGCCCGGTAACGAGGAATTCCCTTGAAACAATTACTACCGCCACCCAGGCTGGTAATAACTGGTACTGCACCATCATTAACATTATTGCGGAAACAAAAATTTTATCAGCTAATGGATCCATTAATTTGCCGAAATCCGTAACCTGGTTCCATTTGCGGGCAAAATAACCATCCGCTAAATCGGTAAACGCCGCTACCAATGCTACAATATATGCAATAATTCTCAGCACATGTGAAGAATTGAAATCTTCAGCAACTCCACCTGCGTTGGCGGCGAGGATGATAAAAACGAAAATCAAAATAATTCGTGCTAATGTAAGTGCGTTTGGAAAATTCATCTTTGCCTCTAATCTTTTAATCCGGCCGTTAATTCGTATGTGTCAGCATCTGTAATAACAGTTTTGTAAACTTGCCCCGGTGTTAAATCACAGATGTTTTCTAAGACTACGACATTATCAATTTCCGGCGCGTCCATATAAGTCCTGCCGACCGCGCCAAACTCTTCTATAAAATCAACAATAACATCAAATTCGCGTCCGACAAGTAATTTATTCTTTTTTAATGATATTTTTGCTTGAATTTCCATTAATTCAGCGACGCGCGCCTCGGCAAGAGCGTGAGGAACCTGATCAGGAAAACCTGCTGCCGGTGTATCGGGTTCCGGCGAATAACTGAATACACCAAGACGTTCGAATTCCTGCTCGATAATAAAATCCTTGAGCATTTTGAAATCTTCTTCAGTTTCGCCCGGCAAACCGGTAATAAAAGTTGTTCTGATTGCCAGATTCGGAATGCCTTTACGCATGCGCCGGAGTAAATTACGGGTGTCCGCCTCGGAAATGCGGCGGTGCATGCTGTTGAGAAGTTTTGCGGAAATGTGCTGCATCGGCATATCGACATAAGGCAAAACGTGTTTGCGGGCAGCTATCGTATCAATGAGTTTTTGCGGGAAGTGCGCCGGATGCGTGTAAAGCAGACGAATCCAGAAATTTTTTCCCTTCAGGTTATCTATTTCAAGAAGCAGCGCGGACAAATCTTCATTGTCTTCGCGGTCGTCGCCGAAAGTTGTAATATCCTGCGCCATGATCAGTAACTCTGTGGCGTCGTTATTCAACGCGGTTTCAGCTTCAGAAACTACGGATTGCAGTGAGCGGCTGCGCATATCGCCGCGAATGTCGGGAATCGCGCAGTACGAACAACGATTATCACAGCCGTCGGCTATTTTCAGATAAGCGATATGCGGTAAAGTGAGCCGTAAACGCGGTATTTTTTCATCATAAAGAAATGTCGGGGTTTCGTTGCGATGGTAATTCAAGCCGGGCTTTATTTCTTTAAGCAGCCTGGCGATATCCGGAACTTGATCGACACCTGTCCAGAGGTCAACTATTGGAAATTGTTTACGATACGATTCTTGTTTGTCCCATTGTATGAGGCAGCCGGCAATGATGATTTTACGCTCATCGGGAGCTTCTTCTTTCCACGCCTGCGCTTCTTCCAGAGCCTCGGTCGATTCAGAGCGGGCAGAGGGAATAAACGCGCAGGTATTGATGAGATAAATATCCGCCTGATCAGGATCCATGGTCAGGAAAAAGCCATTGCTGACTAAAAGTCCGGTCATTACTTCTGTGTCAACGAGATTTTTAGGACAGCCCAGACTGACAAGGTAAACGATGCCCTCAGGATTTAAAGATTGTGATTCTGACATATTATTATAGTTCCGGATTTTCTATTTTTTTTGATTCACGACCTTCCGGTATGCTTTGAAGAGGTTGAGTACACCGGGAGCGTCAAGTTTACGTTGTTTGCCGGGTGCCGGCTTTCTGAGCGACGCAATCTCTTTTTGCAGCTTGTCCACTGCCGCGACGTCCATGTCTTTGACGGAGAGGAGAAGCTTCCGGTCGATTCCGGATGTGGAGCGGAGGATGTCCACCACGTTTTTCGGGGATGGTTTCCCGGGCATAACGGCATAAAGAAAAACGGCGCATGCCGTAGTAGTTGCTCCTGCGGGACAAGTGCCGCCGCGGCTGCTGGCATAATAGGATGGCGCGATGAAGTTAATGCTTTCACTGTCGGCGGAATTACGGTCTGACGGAGTGAGGATACCGCGTTTTAAATCCTTACGCGCAAAAGGAACGGCCAGAACGAAGTGCTGGATGCTGTCCGGTACCCATGGCTTGCAGGCGCTTCCCTGCGGAGCCTCGCTTGTCGGCTTCCCCCCGCTCTCCACGTAAGGTGAGATAAAAAGTGCCGAGGGCGACTCACGAATCGCCTGCGTTATGATCCAGACAGTTTTTCCCCAGAAAGACTGATAGAAACACACCACGTCGTAAATAGCGGCAGCCTCGCGGAATTTTTCAGCAATATCTTTGGATGATTTTCCAGGTTGCCAAACAT
>DAOWBJ010000219.1 GCA_030634125.1 Victivallales bacterium | reverse complement strand
GATTCGCACGGGCGGACGGTAAGTTTCAAAAACACGATCATCATCATGACCAGCAATATCGGAAGTGATCTGATACTGGAGCACAAAGGAAAAACCGATAAAATCAAGTCTGAATTAATGCAGTTAATGCATGCGCATTTCAGACCGGAATTCCTCAACCGTGTTGACGAAACCCTGATTTTCCATACGCTCGACAAAAAAGATATACGTCAAATTGTTGATATTCAACTGGCGCACTTCACGAAACGTCTGGCGGAACAGGACGTATCTGTTACAGTCAGCGGCGAAGCCAAAAACTTGCTGGCGGAAAAAGGTTATGATCCGGTATTCGGAGCAAGACCATTGAAACGAACAATAGTAAAAGAACTGGAAACCCCGGTTTCAAGACTATTAGTAGCCGGAGATATCCTCCCGAACACAACACTAAAAATAACAGCAAAAGACAAAGAACTGAAATTCAATTAAACTCCCCTCCTTACCCTTCCCGCTTCCGGGTTCTAACGAATCCGGGAGCGGGATATTTTTATCCAAGCTAAATAGCCAAGTCTGAATATATTTCAGATGACCGCTCACACCTTATAAGTATTCCAAAGACTAAAGTTGGCGACGACACGCCGGGTCTTTTATTTTACAACGCGGACTTCAGAAATATCCGCGCTGTCAGTAAAGATCATCGCCAGCCGGTCTATTCCTAACGCGCAGCCCGAACATTCCTGCATGCCGGATTCCAAAGCTCTAAAAAAATCATCAGGAAATGGATAAGGCACAAAATTATTTTCAGTTCTAGCGGCTTGAGCTTTCTCAAAACGTTTTCGCTGTTCAACCGGGTCGGTAAGCTCTCCGTAAGCATTGGCTATTTCCATGCCGGCAAGATAAAGCTCCCAGCGTTCAGCGAGCTTTGGAGCATCCGGTTTTAAACGCGCCAAAGCCGCGCGATTCGCGGGATAATCTATTAAAAAAGTCATTTTTCCTATGCCTAAGCAAGGTTCCACCCGTGATGTCATAATTTCATCAAATTTTTCTTCTGTTGAAATTTGAGCAACATCAACTCCAGCGTATTTTTTATAAGCATCCCTGACCGTTATAATTTGGGGTTCTAAAGCTAAATCAATAGCTTGCCCTTGATATTCCACCTGCAGGGAACCAATTATTTTTTGCGCGGCAAAACGCAGTAAACCAGCGGTAAACTCCAAAAGCTGCAGGTAATCAATTTTCGCTTCATACCATTCGAGCATGGTAAATTCAGGACAATGCCGCGCGCCAAATTCGTTTTTGCGAAAACACGCGCCGATCTGATAAATTTTTTCGTATCCGACACAAAGCATTTCCTTCATCTGCAATTCAGGACTCGTGCGGAGAAAACCGTTTTCGACAGGAATACCCTCAATGTATTCTTCCGGCGCCGGAGCTTTTATTACGATGGGAGTTTCGGTTTCAATGAAATCCCGCTCATCAAAATAAGCGCGTATTACAGAAATAAGCCCGGCGCGCTTGCGTAACCGGGCTTTGATGTTTTGCAAATGTCCAAGCATTTCCACTAGACCTTTTTTACCCGCTCAGAATACTCGCCTGTGCGGGTATCAATTTTGATAATATCACCTGTGTTGATAAAAATAGGTACTTGAATCTCATAACCATTGTCCAGCATGGCCGGCTTGGTAACGTTAGTGGCTGTATCACCGCGCGCGCCGGGCTCAGTCGCGGTAATTTCCTTTTCTATGAAAATCGGCAAAGTTACCTCGAGAGCCAAACCGTTAAACAGCAATATAGTACACAAACTGTCTTCAATCATAAAGTAAGCGTTCTTGCCTAAGACCTCTTTGCTGACACGCATTTCCTCGTACGTTTCAGCATCGCTGAATACGAAAAAATCGCCTTCAGGATAAGAATAATACATATCGCGTTCACCCAAGTCAGGTTTTTCAAACTTCTCGCCGGAACGGTAAGTTCTATCCATAGTGTTGCCGGTAATCATGTTTTTCATTTTACAGCGGTAAAGAGCAGTGCCTTTGCCCGGTTTGCAAAAATCAAAATCCGTTATTAACCACGGCTCACCATCAATTTCCACCTTTAAACCTTTTCTTAAATCAGATGCGCTTAACATATTTTGTCGTCCTTTTGAGTTTGTGTTTATGTTCTTTATAACTTCACCATAAAATAGCTTATTTATAGAGATTTTCAAGAACGGGAAGGTATTTAAACTTTGCAAGTAACTGTAAAGCAAGTTATATTATACAGAACTTTAAAACGGAGATTTATCTTGAAATATTCGGCAGCAATTGATTTGTCCGGGAAATTTGCCGGTTTTGCTTTGGCGGAAACTGTCAGTGGTAAAATATTATTGTCTGAACACAAGGCAATGCGGGGGCGCGGTTCTTCAGGGCTAAGCGACTGGATATTGGAACTCATGTCTAAATTTGAGATCACTCCGGCACAAATAGACAGATGGACCGTAGGCAGCGGCCCCGGAAGCTTTACGGGAATGCGCTTAGTCGCCGCATTGGTTACAGGAATGGCCATGGGGCGGGATAATGTCAAAACCCGCTGTGTACCGGGCGCAGTTGCTTTAGGCGGTGCTGTCGAAGTTGCTGAAGGCGAAAAAGTCGCGACTGTTTTTGACGGCCGCAATAAAGAAATTTTATTATTTGAACTGCTGAAACAATATGGCGAACTGACTCCTTCCGGCAAAACCAAAGTCCTTAACTATGAAGAAGCTCAGATTTTTTTTGCGGAGAACCATTATCAACACATCGTCGCGTTGGATTACGACACGGTCAATATCGAAGCTGTTCTGCAGCCGGAAGAGTTCGCTAAAATACATTGGGTCAAACATTTAGCTTTTGAAAAACTCATTGAATGTAAATATAAAGATTTTGATAATGATTTGACAGATTTAGTATATATACGTCCGGCAGTTTTTTCTTAAGCGAAACAGGTTAATTCAAATGCGAAAAAAGAAATCCAGCAAAAATAAATTGATAAAAAACAAAGTTCTCAAAATCATTTTGATTTCTTTAGTTATTTTCACCTTGCTGCTTCTGTGGATATTGCTTTATTTTGTACATTTGGTTTTTGATTCAGAGCAGAGCTATAACACCGATTCTTTAACTCCTCAACATGTTTTGCATCAAAACGAAGTCATCATGCGTTTAACAAAACTGCTTTACCAAAGTAAACCGGGACGAGTTTGTGTATTAATCCTCAACCAAGCGGAGGTCAACGCCCTTATCGCCGCCATCTCTAATGCCGATTCTATCGGGGATTTTTTATTCAGTGCCAGCCAGGTCGGCAAAGCCCCAAAAAAACGTCCATATAAGATCATTTTCAATGAGAATCGCTTTGATATTAAATTTTCTTTCCCTACTGACTATAATACGCCTTTCGGGAAATACATCAATCTGACTTTATCCGGCAAGCCGGATCTTGATAGAAAAGGTGTCCATCTTGACATTAAATCAATCTCGGCGGGGGATCTTCCTCTACCGCCGCGGCAGGTCGAGAAAATCCTGCACAATTTGCTGAGCAAATATGAAAAAGACGAAACTTTCAAGCGAATTCATGAAATTATCGTCAAAGCCTACATCACGCCTGAAAACAATTTAGTCATTTACTTCTATCCATACCGCATAAAAAACGTCCTGACTGAGGGTTTTTAGAACTTTCAGACAAAAATATTATAAATTTTTATCTAAACGCTGTGGAAATTCAAGTAATTTGATATACAGTAACGGTTTCACATACCTGCCCGGGTGGCGGAATGGCAGACGCAACGGACTTAAAATCCGTTGACCGAAAGGTCGTGAGGGTTCGAGCCCCTCCCCGGGTACCACTTCGTTTAGGCTCAAAATTACTGTTTTTCATATTCTTACTTGTTACATTTGTTTACCCCCTGCTATGTCTTGTTTATTAAAATTCCCGCCACATTCTGGCACAAAATATTTAAATTCTGGCACATTCAGTATTATAATCACCAGTAGCAAAGAATCATCTTTTTTCGTGCTATTTTCTGTATAAATCAATATTTTTTCACTTTTTTTCTTCTTTTTGGCGCTTTTTACTTGTAATT
>DAOWBJ010000025.1 GCA_030634125.1 Victivallales bacterium | reverse complement strand
GTTACCCACGTGTTACCCATGGGACGCTAAAATGCCAATAAAACGGATTTTTGAAAAGTAGATTTGACCTCAAAAATGGCTGAAATGAAAAATGGTACCCGAGAGAGGATTTGAACCTCCGACCTGCGGTTTAGGAAACCGATGCTCTATCCCCTGAGCTACCCGGGCAATAAGTTTTGAATCATAAACAGTTATAACAAGATAAATGCTGCCTTGAGCTTGAATCTAAGCCGTTAAACTAATAAAGAAATAAGTTTGACCGCTTGCTATACAGTAATTTGATAACTTGAAAATTCAATTGAGCTCGGAATAAAAAAGAATTAAAATATAATATAAAAGAGTTGTTTTTTTTATTTGGGAGTGTATAATTTTATCTCATAAGGATTTAGTACGATGAATCTCGTGAAAATCGAGAACTGTCGCGCAACTGTGAAGCAGTAACTGTACTGCCAGTCAGAGCTCGTACCGAATTATCACCGCAAAGTAATGCGAAGTACTTTGCTAAGTGCGCGTAACACAAAAAAAGGAAGCATAAAATGCTTGCAAAAAAACAAAAAAAGTCCGATTACAGTATCTCTGTAATTCGTCATTCTGACAAAAATTTCACCCTCACTGAACTCCTCGTCGTGATCGCTATCATAGCAATCCTCGCAGGAATGCTGCTCCCGGCATTAGGGCAGGCACGAGAAAAAGCTTATGCTGCCAGTTGCATAAGCAACCTCAAGCAAATAGCTCAAGCCAATGTTATGTATGCTGGAGACAATAATTCTCTTTTAGTCCCATATGCGGTTGATATGATGTCTACAAATACAATGCGTTGGCATGGCATAACTGAAAATTCCAGTGGTTCGGGAACTGCGGAATATAATTTTTCATTGAGTCCAATTTTTTCCTATCTTGGAAAATCAAAAACAATAACCCAGTGCCCTAATATGAATAAAACGGTTCCGGAAAACGTTCCATCATTTGAGCGAGGTTGTGGAGGTTATGGATTAAATGTCGCAATCGGTAAAAAGAATTTTGAAGGCTGGAATGCAGATGGTTTCTCAACCGGAGCCAAGCTTGCCAGAATAAAATCACCTTCAGAGAAAATAATGTTCGCAGATTCAGCTATTCCAGTTGCGAATAGTGGAGGTTTTGGTAATGATCGATTAGGGCATAGTTCATCTATTGAAGTGCCGAGTTCAACATGGATTCCGTACCCAACTATGCACTTTCGGCACAATTCACGGGCAAATAGCGGTTTTTGCGATGGACACGTAAAGCCGTTGCAGATGGTTGATTCTAAAGAAAATTATGATAATCTATGGAATCTTGGGTATCCATGTAATGCGGCTTATGATGCAACTTCATGGAAAATTTTCCTTCCGAATAAATAATTGCCAAGAAGAACATGAAAAAAAATCTTTTAATATTATTTTTAATTTCAGCCGTTTTATGTTTCGGCAAAACTGAGGGAAAAGACATTCGTGTCGTTTCCCTCAGTCCGAATATGACCGAGACAATCTACGCGCTGGGTCAGGAAAAGTGTTTAGTCGGGCGTTCCAATGTCTGTAATTATCCTGAAGCTGCAAAGAAAATACCGATAGCCGGACATTTTGGCAGACCTGATGTTGAACGTGTAATTACTTTGAAGCCGGATTATGTTATATGTTCAGCTTTAGCGGATAAAGCGATGATAAAACGCTTCAAGCGATTTAATATTAAAGTCTTTTTTCTGCCGGCGAAATCATTTGATGATTATTTCAGAACATTAGAAATATTGGGAAAGATTTTAGATTGTCCCGAAAAAGCCGAGCTTCTCTGCCGCCGGGGCAGGGCTGAATTGACAAAATTAAAGCAGACGGCGGATAAAATTCCTGAAGAGAAGAAAAAGAAAGTTTTATTTGTAATTTGGGATATGCCGCTAATGACAATTGGAAAAGATTCATTTATTACAGACATGATCAGCCTGGCTGGCGGCATAAGCGTTACGGATAAACATCCTCAAGCTTATTTTACTTGTGCTTTAGAGTGGATTTTAGCAAACCCGCCGGATATATTAGTATTTCCTAAAATACCGTCTAAAAGGGTAAGGGAACTCATTAAACGTCCCGGCTGGAAGACTCTTGAAGCTGTTAAGCGGGGTAGATTATTTTATAAGATAAATCCTGACTTACTTTGCCGCATGGGGCCGAGGACTATTGAAGGAATTAAGCAATTGCAAAAAGTTTTTAAATCGGTTGAAACAAAATGACATTATCACGCAAAGAAACTATTGGCTGGCTCTTGTTGCCGGTATTATTTTTCGGAGTAATTCTTTTCTCCTTATGTTCCGGTTCATTTTGGATAAGCCCAATTGAATTGTTTGTACAAGACGGCATTGGAGCCAGTTTGATAGATTTGCGTTTGGTTCGTTGCGCCACGGCGTTTATTGTCGGCGGTGGATTGGCCGTTTCGGGTGCCGCGTACCAGGCGGTTTTGAAAAATCCGCTTGCTGAACCATATATTTTAGGAATCAGCGGCGGCGCAAGTTTGGGAGTTGCACTTGCAATTCTTCTGGGAATGGCGGCAATAAGCAGTTTCGCAATTCCTTTTTTCGCTTTTGTTTTTGCCTTGCTTGCTTTGTTGATAGTCTTGTCAATCAGCCGCAGCAGTTTCGGCGGCGCGTATTCCGAGAATATTCTTTTAAGTGGAATTATCATCGGTTCAATTTGTTCGAGCTGCTTAATGTTTATTATCAGCGGATTGGGATCCAGCGATTTGAACAGCATTACCTGGTGGATGTTGGGTAATTTACAGGCGGCCGATATGAATTTATTAATGATTACGTGGATAGTAACCGCTAGCGGGGCAGCGCTTTTGGCTGTTTACGGGCGACATGCGAATGTGATTGCTCTCGGTGAAGAAATGGCCTACAATATAGGAATTGCTCCTTTAAAAACCGCGTTGATTCTTTTGGGAACAGCTTCATTGATAACTGCGGCCGTGGTCTCATTGTCGGGAGTAATTGGTTTCGTCGGTTTAATAGTTCCGCATATTATGCGTCAAATATTTGGCGCTGATCATCGTAAGCTATTTGTTTTGAATCTAATTTATGGTGGAATATTTTTAGTTTTTTGTGATACTGTCGCACGTTCGATTCTGGTGGTGCAGGAAATTCCGGTAGGAGTGATAACCGCATTTATAGGTGGACCGTTCTTCATCTGGCTGCTCAATAGAAGGAGTCGTATCAATGGATAATATAATTCAAGCAGTCAAGCTTAAATTCGCTTATAGACCAGATAAACCTTTATTAACAGACCTGACTCTGAATGTCCGGCAGGGTGATTTTCTCGGCTTGATCGGGCCTAACGGCTCCGGGAAAACAACGATTCTCAAATTACTCAGTGGTTTTCTGCGGCCGTCTTCTGGTGAAGTGCTTTTAAGGGAGCAGGAAATTTTAAGTTTAAACAGTCGTGCACGAGCCCGTATTTTAGCGGTAGTGCCGCAGCTTGTGATAACTCCAATGCCTTATACCGTACGCCAGATTGTTGAAATGGGCAGGACAACACGTTTACCGCTGTTCGCGCCTATGAGACATAAAGATCACGAGCTTGTGGAACGAGCCGTAAATGATATGGATTTGCAAAGTCTGCAGAATAACCATTTCAATGAGCTTAGCGGCGGTGAACGCCAAAGGACTATTGTCGCGTCTGCTTTAGCGCAGGAGCCGGAATTACTTTTACTTGACGAACCGACGGCGGCGCTTGATTTGGGACACAAAATCAAACTAATGCGGATTTTGAAAAAATTGCAGGCCCGTGGTATTGCTATTATGGTAATATCGCACGATATTGAGTTGATGGCACGCTATTGTGACCGCTTGACATTATTGTGTGAAGGCAAAGTTCTGGCAAGCGGAACGGCTTCGGAGGTAATCCGGCCGCATTTGATAAAGCAGGCTTATGACTGCGATATTGAGGTTAACAGAAGTCTGAATGATATTCCGCATATACTTCCAGTTATATAAGAGGGAAAAATTATGAATAACAAACATGGTGGAAATATATATAAATTAGCGCAAGAAGCCGGCTGTAAGCCAAGTCAGATTCTTGATTTCAGTTCCAGCATAAATCCGCTCGGCCCGCCGGAGTTTTTGCGTTCAACGATCAGCAGATCGTTGGAAAACATCGTCCATTATCCTGATCCGAAGGCGGAACGGCTCATATCGGCAGTCGCGAAAACTTTCGAAATTAATGAATCATCAATTGCGGCAGCTAACGGCTCTGAACAAATTATTTACGCTGTTCCACGGGCATTCAAACTGAAAAAAGCCCTGATCACTGCTCCTTCCTATATTGATTATGAAAACAGCTGTAAACTTTCCAGACTTGAAGTTAGTTATGCTTATATGGATGAAGCTGATAATTTTGCGCCGGATTTTGAAAAACTAAGTGCGCTGATTGAAAAAGATACGCTGGTATTTATCGGACATCCCGGCAATCCGGCAGGTACGGCAGTGAATAAAGAGCAACTGCGCAAACTTGCGGTTGAACACCCTGATTCAATATTTGTCATTGATGAGGCTTTCGCTGATTTTTGCGAAAAAGATTTTTCGTTGCTTCCTGATATTCCGGACAATGTAGTTATTTTACGTTCTTTGACTAAATTTTTCGCTATTCCCGGACTGCGTATCGGGCTTGCGTTTGCGTCTGAAAACAATACATCTCTCATTAGTGAACAACTGCCGCCGTGGTCGGTAAACTCAATCGCTCAGGACGTCGGCATAAAAATTATGACTGATTCCGGCGAATATGTCAAAGAAACTATTGATTTAATCAGCTCTCGCAAGAAAAGACTGACTGGACAGCTTGAGTCTCTTGGACTGAAAGTTTTTCCAGGGCTCGCCAATTATTTGCTGGTGAAACTTTCAGAAGAAAATAAGTCTGTTTATGACAGGCTTTTGATGGAATATCATATCGCTGTTCGTGACTGTTCTAACTTCAAAGGCTTGAGCTCTCAGTTTTTCAGGGCGGCAGTGAAAAATCAAGATGAAAATGATTATCTCGGAACTGCTTTAAAACAGGTTTTGAGTACTGAAAAACAGAAAAAATCATTTTATTTTAAACAGAAAATGAAATCGCCGTCATTGATGATTCAGGGGACTTGTTCCGATGCCGGGAAAAGTATTCTTACTTCCGCGTTTTGCCGGATTTTACTGCAGGATGGATATAATGTCGCACCCTTTAAATCACAGAATATGGCTCTGAATTCATTCGTTACCGTGGACGGCTGTGAAATCGGACGGGCACAGGCGGTACAGGCGCAGGCATGTCGCCTGGCGCCGGATGTCAGAATGAACCCGGTCTTGCTGAAACCGTCTACTGATACCGGCTGTCAGGTTATTCTCATGGGCAAACCGATAGCCAATATGGAAGCAAAAAAATATTTTAACCACAAGAAAAGTTTATTCCCAAAGGTTAAAGAGGTTTATGACTCGCTTGCGGCTGATTATGACGCGATTATTCTTGAAGGCGCGGGAAGCCCCGGAGAAATGAACCTGAAAAAACATGACATTGTAAATATGAATATGGCGCGTTACGCGCAAAGTCCGGTACTGCTTGCCGGGGATATAGACAGGGGAGGGACTTATGCCTCGTTCATCGGTACGCTCGAAACTTTTTTGCCGTGGGAACGGGGATTACTTAAGGGCTTTCTGGTCAATAAGTTTCGCGGCGACGCAACCTTATTAAAAGATGCTCATGATTATGTGGAAGACTTTACCGGCAAACCTGTGCTCGGCGTAATCCCGTACCTGCCGGACATAGGCATTCCTGAAGAGGATTCTGTGTCATTCGCGCTGACACGGTCCCGCGGTAAGTTTGATGAAACACTGGACCTTGTCCTGATTGAATTACAGCATATTTCAAATTTTACCGATTTTAATCCTTTTGAAATCGAGCCGGACATCAATATCAGGAAAGTACGCCATGCCCGGGATTTGGGTAATCCTGATGTGATAATTATGCCGGGCAGTAAAAATGTGATTGGTGATTTGATTTCACTAAAAGAACGCGGCATGGCGGACGCGATCCTCGCACGGGTCAAAAACGGCGCGTGGTTCGTTGGCATTTGCGGAGGACTGCAAATGGCTGGAACAAAGATTGAAGACCCTTTGGGGCTGGAATCCCGTCAATCGTCAATTACAGGATTGAATCTGCTGCCGCTGGAAACCGTACTTGAAGCGGGTAAGTGTTTAAGTCAGACAAGTGCCGCGCTTTGCGCTTCCGGTGATAAAGTGAGCGGCTATGAGATTCATCACGGTAAAACCACATATAAGTCTGATGATCTGGTAAGTATCCGCACGGAAGCGGGTGAAGCTATTGGCTTTGCCGCGGACAAAATTTGGCTCACTTATCTGCATGGAGTTTTTGATGAAGATAAGTTCCGTCGCAAATTTATTGACATGATTCGTGTTGAACGCGGCATGAAGCCGCTTGAAAAAGTACAGGCTTCATACGATATTGATGACGCGATGAACCGCCTTGCCGACCATGTAAGAACAAGCGTTGACATGGATAAAATTTATAAAATTATAGGGTTAAAATAGTTATTTATGGAATTGATATATATAATTTTCGGAGCACTTTTGCTTGACTGGATCATCGGAGATCCGCAACTGTCGTTTCATCCGGTGGCGTTGATTGGGAGATTTGCTCTCAAACTGGAAGATTTTATAAGGAAAATTATTAGCAATGAATTTATTGCTGGAATGATTTGTACACTAATCGTTATATTTGTTTCTGTAGCGATTGCTTATGTGCTGGTATTTTTGGGTGGTATTATCGCTGCCGCTTTTTGTGTTTTCATCTCCATTGCTTTGAAAAGCCTTTTAACTCATGCAAAGGCAATAGAAAAACCTTTGAAAAATGGATTTCTTGGTAAAGCCAGACATGAAGTCGGAATGATCACCAGCCGTGATACAGCAGAGCTCGATGAAAACGGAATTATCCGCTCATGCCTCGAAAGTATTGGCGAAAATATCATTGACGGCGTGACCGCTGCAATATTTTACGCTGCATTAGGCTGGTATTTTGGAGGCGCGGCGGGAGCCGCCGCGGGCGCGCTGTTTTACCGTGTCGCGAATACACTTGACGCCACTTTCGGTTACAGGAATACTCGTTATAGAAAATTTGGAACTTTTTCCGCACGGCTTGATGATGTGCTGAATTATATTCCGGCAAGACTGACTCTTTTCGCTATATATATCGCTGCGCTCTTGTGCGGACTGCGTGCGGCTGACGCGGTCAAATACGCCTGGCGCGACCGCAAAAAACATCCAAGCCCGAACTCAACCTGGGGAATGGCGGCATTTGCCGGAGCGCTCGGGGTTCAGCTCGGTGGACCGACTTGCTATAAAGGAGTCTGGAAACAATATCCCAACTGGGGCATGAAATATGGGGAATTAAAAATCAAACATATCGGACAGGCTAAGAAATTAGCTGTTTTAACGGCAATTATATTCAGCGGGATAATGCTGACGGTGGTATGTATATGAAAAAAATTATTCTGCTTAGACATGGATCAGTAGATTGTAAGTATGACGGCCGTTACCTTGGTTCAACGGATGTGCCGCTTTCGACTAAAGGTTTAGAAGAAGCGGCGGCGATTGGACGTTATGTTGCCAATATTAATTGTAATCATATTTTCGCCAGTCCAATGCTCCGGGTCAGGCAAACGCTTGAAGCCGCTCTTTCGCCTGAAAAAACAGTGGAATACAAGGAAAACCTCCGGGAGATTGATTTTGGCGACTGGGAAAGGAAAAGTTTTTCGGAAATTAAAGCGCAATACCCGGATGAGGTAAATAGCTGGGCTGAAGGTTCAGATGAATTCAGTTTCCCTAACGGCAGCAGTCCTGGCGATTTTTACAGCAGGATTGAATTATTCAAGAAAACATTAATGGATACTTCCGGCTCAACAATAATGGTATTTGCGCATGGCGGGGTTATTTTAGCTTTGATATGCAGTATTCTGGGCTTGGGAAAAGATAAAATGTTAGCATTCAAAGTTGACCGGGGTTCAATCTCTACGCTTGAACTTTTCGAAAACGGTTACGGAATATTAACAGGCTTGAATAATAAGTAGTACCAGGAGCAGCTTGCTCCGGTACATAAAATTTTTAATCGGGATATAGTCATGTATTTATCAAAGATACTTGTCGCGGAGCAGGCTGCTCCTGCGACTGCGTAAATAAAAGTGAGATTATAAATTATGGCAAATGTGATACTTGTAACCGGCGGCGCGCGAAGCGGGAAAAGCGCTTACTCGGAAACTTTGGCTAAAAGTTTTCCGGGACCGCGGGCGTATATCGCCACCGCGCCGGTCTTTGATGAGGAAATGCGAAAACGTGTGGCGCGCCACCAGCAGCAGCGTAAGCATGACGGCTGGGATACAATTGAGGAAGAAATCAATTTATTTGAGGCAATCAAAAAAGCTGACGCTTATGATACGATCCTGGTGGATTGCCTGACATTATGGATCAATAATTTATTATATAAAGATCAGCAGCTAAGTGAGGACGATATGATCGCGAAATGCGCGCAATTGAAAAATCTTTGCGCTGAATTCGATGGAAATATAATTTTCGTTATCAATGAAGTCGGTATGGGAATTGTGCCCGATAATCCGCTTTCACGGGCTTTTCGCGATATTTCCGGGCGCTGCTCGCAAAACGTGGCAAAATTTGCCAATAGAGCAGTGCTGGTTTCCTGCGGCATTCCGCTGATCTTAAAAGATGAAATTGAAAAAGAAAATAAGGAATATCAGTAATGAAACTACTTGAACAAACTATTGCTAAGATTGAACCGCAGTCCAGGGAACACCGTAAACTCGCTGAAGAGCATATTCTTGACTTGACTATGCCGCGCTGGGCTTTGGGTAGAGTGCTTGACCTGGCGGTCGATCTGGTCGGAATGACCCGTTCGATGTCGCCGGCGGTAAAACAGAAAAACATTGTCTTGATGGCTGGCGATCACGGTATTATTGAGGAGGGGGTTTCCGAGCAGCCGCAGGATGTTACGGTACAGATGGTATATAATTTTATCGGCCGCGGCGCGGGAATCAATGTTCTTGCCCATAATGCCGGGGCAAATGTGACGGTTGTCGATATGGGAATCAATAATTCAGTTCAGGATCTGGTTGATGCCGGAAAAATCATTGATAAAAAAATAGCTCACGGCACTAAAAATTTTGCCAAAGGCCCGGCAATGACCCGGGAACAAGCCGTTGCCTCAATCGAAGCCGGAATCGAAGTGGCTTATAAATTAAGTCCCTGTACAGATATTTTCGGCACAGGGGAAATGGGCATTTGCAATACTTCTCCCAGTTCAGCGATTATCGCTGTACTTACCGGGATTGATGAGGTCGCTGATGTAGTTGATCGCGGGGCAGGCCTGCCTGTCGCTAAACTGCCGCGCAAAGCGGCGGCGATTAAAAAAGGCATCGAAATAAATCAGCCCGACCCGAATGACGGGATTGATGTGCTCGCTAAAGTCGGTGGTCTTGAGATCGGCGGTATTGCCGGGCTTATCCTCGGCGCGGCAGCCTTGAAGAAACCGGTTATGGTTGATGGATTTATTTCTACTGCCGGAGCGCTTATCGCCAACGCAATATGCCCAACCGCAAAGGAGTATATGATCGCGGCGCACGGCAGCATGGAAAAAGGACATCGCCCGATGCTGGATATACTTGGGAAAAAACCTTTGCTCGATTTGAATTTGCGCCTGGGAGAAGGCACCGGGGCCGCGTTGGCAATGAATATTGTTGATGCTGCTGTAGAGATTATGAATAACATGGCGACCTTCAGCAAGGCTGGAGTCAGCGAAGCAGGAATTAAATGATTAGTTTTATTAAAACTCCATTCAAAAGGTTTTTCGCGGCATTAACTTTGTTGACAATAGTTCCGGTTTTCGATTATGATCCAAACGAAGAAGATATCGCGCACGGAAAACCTTTTTTCCCGTTAGTCGGGCTTGTGGTCGGGCTGATAGCGTACTGGATAGCAAAGGGGATGATTTGCTTTGCGCCGCCGGCAATTGTTGCCGGAGTGATGGTGATATTGCTTGCCGGAGCGTCAAAGGGTTTTCATCTGGATGGGCTGGCGGATACCGCGGACGGTTTTTTCAGCAGTCGTCCAAGAGAGCGGATGATGGAAATAATGCGGGACAGCAGGATTGGAGCAATGGGCGTATTTGCGCTTATATCGGTATTAGGATTGAAAGCCGCCGGATTTTTTTCACTTGCGGCTGTTGATGTTCCCGGTGTGGTATTATTTACCGCTGTCATTGGTCGCTGCGGTCTGGCTCTTAACGCTTTTACTTCAAAATACGCTAGAGAAGAAGGACTCGGCAAAATAACTTTCCGCTATAAATCCCCGTTGTGCTTAATATGGACGCTGGTATTTATGTTTGGTACAGGATATTTTCTGTTTGCAAATCAGGGACTTATTGTTGCCGCGGGAATAGTTATCTTCGTAATTTTCTGGTCTCTTTATACTCACAAACAAATTAACGGCGCGACAGGAGATACCCTGGGCGCCTGTGAAGAAATCTGCGAAATGCTGGTTCCGGTCATTCTCTGCTGTACTGTATAACAGCGGTTCGCCTAAAAATTGTGGCAGACTAAGCCGTCACGAAGTTTTGGTTCAAACCATGTTGATTTAGGCGGCATGATTTCGTCGGCGTCGGCGATGTCCATCAGCTGTTTCATAGTTGTCTCAAACATGGAGAACGCGACCGCGTGTGTGCTTCTGTCAACTAGTTTCTCAAGCTCTTTTGTTCCACGGATACCACCGATAAAGTCGATGCCGGTACTGGTGCGGGGATCGTCGATATTGAGCATTGGAGCCAGGATGTTGTCCTGTAGAATGCTGACGTCAAGGCATTTAATAACGTCGAGTTTGGAAATGTCGAATTTTGGCTGAACCAAATACCATTTGCCTTCCAGATACATGCAGAATTCCCCGGATTTTTGCGGTGAAGGATTATCTGTAGGACTAACAGTGAATTTTTCTGATATTTTTTCTTTTAATTGTTCAGCAGTCAGGCCGTTGAGACTTTTAACCGCACGGTTATATGGCAGAACTTTCAACTGTGAAGCCGGGAACGTTACAGACAGGAAGAAGTTGTAATCTTCTTTGCCGGTATGATTCGGGTTTGCGGGAGCACATTCGGCTTGTGTGCGGGCGGCGGCGGCACTGCGGTGGTGTCCGTCGGCAATGTATAAATACGGTATTTTATCGAACATTGCGGATATTTTTT
>DAOWBJ010000181.1 GCA_030634125.1 Victivallales bacterium | reverse complement strand
GGGGATAAAAACATAATTACAGTTTACCAGTTTAGAAGTTCGTAAGATACTACTTTCTTGATTTTTTCAGATGTCCAGGCTTTGCCGAACGCGCGTTCCTGAAGTATTGCGAATTCCTGCATTCTCTGAGCCGGAGTCATAGAAGCTCTTCGAGAATATTCGGCTTTATTTTCTTCTTCAAAAGAATTAAAAACTTGTATGTTAAGATTTTTTTTCATAATTGTTATTATACTGTTATATTCAGTTCATTACAAATCAAATCTCTTATTGCGTATATCTTAATCCGGTAAACCAGTATTACTTTTATTTGCCATTCGGCCGCCATTCGGGGCGCCATTCGGGATTACTGAGCACCAAAAAAAGTTATACCTTCTGCTACTTGTTTAGCAATGGCGGATAATTGATCCGGTGAAAATTCAAGGCTGTCGCCTTTGACAAATTCAGGAAAGTTTTCCCGCACAAAGCGGTTAAGGTCATTAGTGTAAACATCGTTTTTATCCATGATTTTCTGTGCCGCCTTATTATAGACTTCCACGTCTTCTCTTGCATAGCTTTCAAGTTTTTCTGGAATTGGAATAATATTAGTCCAGTAAAGTTTTGCGCCGGTCTGTTTAAGTTTATCTACAATTTTTTTAAGATTACGGGAAAACTCATCCAGGCTGACAATTGGTTTTGAATTAGAACCCAGTTTAAGATCCTCAAAACCTAAACTGAACTGAATAACTTGTAGTCCGTCGTAGCTTCTCTGCAAAATATATTTAACACCGTCACTACTGTTTCCGAGACTCTCGCTCGAAACAGCATGGGTTTCCCACATTGACTCCACTGTAAATGGAGCGTATCCAATGGTAAAATCATCGCCGAGAAGCAGAGTGTTTATTTTGGCATATAGTAGTTGTTTAGGATTTGCCAAGTGTTCCGGCGTGCCGTAATAACGTCTGCATGCTGACGCCAAATTACGATAATGCGCCTCAAAACGCTTAAGTTGATCCTCTCGTGAATTAAAATCAAAGTAATATTCATCAGGCGCGAAGTATGTATCTTCATACAGAGAACAACCAAGATTGCTGAGAATTTGGCGCGCCGCCCGTCGACCTTTTTTGCCGCCTGCGGCGAAATCAAGCTGACAGAAGATAAATTGCCCTTTACCATGACTAACTTGCAGCAAAACCGGATCGCGGTTGATAAACCAGTCGACCCGACGCATATCTTTTCCCGCGTGGATGTACTCTCCGCCCCAGCCCGGCTTACTCCAGTCTATTCGCCAGTTGCTGATCAGCATGGAGTAATCTTTTGAAGGACGGACGGGATCCATTCCGGTTATTTCTATTCCATTCTCAAACATCCGTGATTCGTTCCAATAAAGATCCCGGTTGACAATTCCAGAGATTATTGGAGAAAAGTTAGGCTCAAAAGGCTGGTGGCACATAATTCCTTCATAGTACTCGGCATTACGTACCGGTGTATCTGAATGTGTCCAGCTTACCGGAGCTTTTACGCAGTGGCTGCGTTCGCCGAGAAAGGGGTCTGTCAAAGAGAGCTTCCGGTCTGTCAGTTTCTGCAGGGAATCTATGGTTTTGTCATTAGCGCCATAAAATAATACCTGACCGCCGGATGCGACAAAATCACGAATTTTCCCCGTGTGCCGCAACGCTGAAGTCAGAATACGCATTGATGAAGCATCGATTATAATTGTTCTGCAATTCTCCAATTCCTGAATATTAAACCCGCAGGGACAAAGTCCTAAAGTTAAAAAATAATTTTCATTCTGTTTTTCCGCCAACAGACAGGTTTTTCCATGCAAGCACGCCTTGTAGTCCTTAATATATTCAATTGCATTATGTATTAAGCATGTCGCCGCCGGTTCACTTTTCTCCATAAGTCTGAGGGAACTTACTACGGCCATTCCCTTTCCTGAGAATATTTCATAGAGCGATGAGCCGATTCCATCTTTGTTACCGGCAAGAATAACGCGACAATTGCCTTTTTCCGGAATATCCAGTATATCCAAACTTGCTTTGCCGCGCCAAAAGCTGAAATCCTCCTGTCCTAGTCCAGAGAGAATCCGATGGTCGGCTCCGTTGAGCGGGATCAGCGCCGAAGGTGTTGCTCTTCCCGTCCATTCCAATTTGGAAAACCAGAAGCCCATGGGCATTTCAGGCACTTTTTCATGGAAAATTCCCACACCTGTAATGCATTCCAAGCCAGGCTGGATATTTCCTGATACCTTCAACTCTCCAATGAGTAATCCGTTCTTTGTCGTTTCGACCGATTCCCATTCTGTATCGGCAAAAGAAAAACCTGCCTGACCGTTGATTTCACTAATCTCAATCGCCTGACTGCACAGGTACCACTTGCTGTTTGCGTCGCGCAGCATAGGACGTATGCTGCGGTTAAAAAGTGATGGTTCATTTTTAATTCTTTGCATCATGTCATCAAGCTGGGCTCTCCAGGTCATATTCATTTCCCCTTCTTCAAGATGTAGTACGGGGCGTTCGAAAACCGCATAGGCATAAGCTCCGGATTGAGTGATATTTGAAAAATCAAGACGTCCGTTTTCCGACTGCAAATTATAATCCTGCTGATGTATTTTTATTTCCTGTTCATGAGTGTAACCATACCATTGCCAGTTGCCTGTTTCGGATTTTAATCCTTTATCGCTGAGGCTCCCCGCAATTGAAGAGAAATTATCCGACACGGAACCAAGCGGCGGCGCAGTATCAATATTTTCCCCGGACATGCAAAACACTTTGCCGCCTTGCTGAATAAAGGCACTGATTTTCTGGTTTTGCATAAATCCTGTATTTTCAGTAACCGCAAGATCGCATTTTTGTATATCATCGACAATTTCAGCTCCCAGTTCAAGCAGGCGCGTGCGCAAACAATCATTTTTCTCAAAGAGGTAAATCATACCCGAAAACATCTTATTATCCGGAAATATTTTAGCCTGCCGTAAATCACGATACCCGCTTTCCCCATTCCGGCGAAACTCCCGCACCAGATTCACCGGCGTTGCCGTGCTCACTTCTGGAAGATCAAAGACAAATACGGCATTTTCAAGTATTTGTCCAGGCTTGAGGGAAAGGTAAATAATCCTTTCGGAAAGAACCCGGCCTGTTTCCGTCTCAACGAGACACGCGACGGAGTCAACCGGGCGGGTATCGTCATAGAAAACACGGGCAGTGATTGTCAGTTCTTGCGATGCAAAGAATGCCCGGTGCTTATTGTCGTCAAAGAAACGAACGGCTTTCATATACTTTTCGAAAAGGTAGTAGCCGGGATTGGGTTCAAATGCGGGGAGGGTAGTGTCCCAGGGATTTACGGGTGACGCTCCCGGATGAATATGACGAAGTTTTATACCGGGTGAATTATAACTTTCATGTTTCAGCTCCAGCATGTTATTATTGTTGGTCGCCTGCCAGCGGAAAAATATATATGCCAGGTCCCAGGGACAAAAACCATTGACGCGATGCAACTCTCCACCAAATTCCCGGCCATTATGCATGAATTCGATATCATGCAATATCTGGTCATGCCCGTCATGCCAAAGCCCCGTAGCATAATCCTGAGCCTGCACTTCATATCCCGACGTTCCATTGCAAAGCGGACGGTCATGTTGCCAGACACTTCCCAATTCGTCCCATATCATCGGTTTATCAGGACCATATTCTTCCCACTCTTCAAATACTGTAATCGGATTATAATGATGAGCGCAAATATCTCCATGACGCGATTCAAGGCTGAAGTCTGAGGCAAATACCGGACGAGTCGTGTCAAATGTTTTGACCCATTCTATCATTTCAGGTTTTTCCCCGCCCCCGCGCCAGCGCAGTTCGTTCGAAACACTCCATAAAATAATTGAAGGACGGTTGCGCTGTGCTTTTACCAGACGTTCAAGATGGCCCCGCCAAATATTCGGATCCTCAGGAACTTTGAAATGACAGACCGCTTCTGCTTCCAGCATGATGCCCATCTCATCGGCGACATCATATAATTCTTTATGCTTGGGACTGTCATGCAGACGCATGAAATTCACACCCAGTTTTTTCATTTCACCAAGCCAGGTCTCCATATATTCACGAGTACCCTGGATATCGCCAAAATAATGCCCCCCGTGTCCTCGTAAAAACAACTCCTGACCATTTATGAACAGATGAGGCCCCTGCCAGGTGATCTCGCGAAATCCGAAACGTTCTCTGCGATTGTCGATTAAACTGCCGTTTTCATCTATAATCTCTACATGCAAATAATATAGATGCGGATCATAAGGAAACCATAAATGGGGATTATGCCATTTGTCTGACACTTCGAATGTTTTTTGCTCTTTCACGCCGAGAACATGCTTTTGCGACTTGAAACGCTTGACTTCAGTGCCGTCAAGTTCAGTAACAAGGCATTCAATGGAAAAAGTTCTTGCCTTCCCTGACAAATTGCTTACCGGAATGGAGCAGCATATCTTTTTTTCCGCATGAAGAGTCTTGATAAACAAGTCGTTCTCTACGCATAATTCAGGATACGCCCTAAGCCAGCAGTCCTGCCAGATACCCCGGCGATGGGTACCGTAATCATCAAAAAGATCATTCTTTTGGGAACTGACATGCAGCTCAAGAAGGTTTTCTCCCACTTTAATCGCAGGAGAAAGTGAAAACTCCATAGGAGTATAGCCGTCATGCCATTCACCCACTTTTTCACCATTCAG
>DAOWBJ010000302.1 GCA_030634125.1 Victivallales bacterium | reverse complement strand
TATTTAAATACTGTCGTCGGCAAAATGAGTGGTGTTGCCTCGGCGGAAGAATGCCGCAAACTTGATTTACAGGAACTTTGCCCCGGCGCGGGACGTGGACATCTGGTTGAAGAATTTAATAATATTCTTATTTCATCCTGCCCCGGAATCGAAAATCGCCAGGTGCGGGATTTGAGTGCCAAAAAAGAACTTTATCCTTTTGAAGAAGCTAAACTTTATGGCCATAACGCGATTCATTTTTTGCTCGGCTGCCTCGGTGAACAGGAAGGCAGAGAGTATATGAGCGAATTGCGCCCCATGACTGAAATCATGGAAAAGGGCAGGGCTGCTTTTATTAATGAATGCGGCGCGGCTCTCTGCAAAAAATGGGAAGGTGCTGATGAACTATTTACTCCTGCCGGGTTTCACGGCTACGCTGAAAACTTGCTGGAACGGATGACAAATCCTTTTTTACAGGACGCGATAAGACGTATTACACGGGATTTGCCGCGTAAACTTTCCTGGGATGATCGCGTGATCGGAAGCATTCGTGTGGTCATGAATCAGGGAATAGAAGCGTCTATCCTCAAGGAAGGCGCGCTTTTAGCGATAGCTGAAGAGTTTGGCGCGGACGAAGATAAAGCAAAATATGGCTTGCAGGCTTTGTGGGCGGATGCGCCGGAAGCGGAACAAAATGCTGTGCTTGATTTTATCTTCAAAAAAGTCAAATAGTTTTTTTGCAATTACGGGGGCAGGGTATATATTAAGGTCTTTTATGTAAATTTACGGATATTTTCAGTATAAAATATTTATTTCCCAATACTTTAAAGGAGACACAGTATGAATTTGATTCATGACAAAGATGCAGATATTTCTGTATTGAATGGAAAAACAGTTGCCGTTATCGGATATGGCAGCCAGGGTAGTGCTCAGGCACTTTGTATGAGAGATTCCGGCGTAAACGTAATTATCGGTTCTATCAAAGACGCTTCTTATGATAAAGCCGTTGAAGAAGGTTTTGAAGTAATGGATATCGCTTCAGCAGCAGCTAAAGCTGATATCATTCACATTCTTCTTCCAGATGAATTCCACGCGCCGGTTTACAAAAAAGAAATTGAACCTTCAATGGTTGCCGGAAAAACTTTTTCCTGTTCACATGGTTTCAACATCATTTACAAAGAAATCGTTCCTTCCGCGGACATAAACGTAATCATGGTTGCTCCTAAGAGTCCCGCTACAGAAGAACGCAAAGCGTTTTTGGAAGGTTTTGGAGTTCCCGGTCTGGTCGCTGTCCATCAGGATGCCGGCGGCGATGCTCGTGATATTGCTTTGGCGATGGCTAAAGCTATGGGATTCACTCGCGCGGGTGTTTTGGAATGTACTTTTGAGCAGGAAACTTACGAAGACCTCTTCGGTGAGCAGAACGTTCTCTGTGGTGGTTTAGTAGACTTAATGAAATACGGTTTTGAAGTATTGACAGAAGCCGGTTATCCGCCGGAAATGGCTTACTTCGAGTGCGTGCATGAAGTAAAACTTATCGTTGACCTGATTTTCGAAGGCGGCATCCAGAAAATGAACGCGGTTATTTCCAATACTGCTGAATGGGGTGAATACGTTAACGGTCCCAGAATCATTACTCCAGACGTGAAAAAACGTATGGAAGAGTCTTTGGCGGACATCGAAAGTGGTAAATTCGCGAAAGAGTGGATGGCTGAAGCCCGTAACGGTGCTCCAACTCTCCTCAAGAAACGTGAAGCTCTCGGAGCACATCCGGTAGAAATCGTTGGTGCGCAAATCCGTTCACTTTTCGAAAAGAAATAATATTTTTTTATCACAGTCATCCCATAGAAAATAAAGTATGTTTGCAAAAAGTAGTCACAGGAGCAGCTTGCTCCGTGACAGGGACTTCTGATTGACTAAAGTTATTGACTTTGTCGAGCGCAAAGGTCGCGGTGCAAGGCTGCACTCGCGACTACTTAGTTGCTGGAAAATAAGTAATTCCCGGAAGTTATTGGATGACTGTATTTTTTTATACCAATATCTTTTAAAATCAGTTGTCGAGCCAGCGTTCGAGGGTTGTCCATAGTTCGGATTTTCCGCGATTTTTTACGGCGGAAAAGAGGATTGGCTCTTTGCCGAATATATCGGTGATTTCTCTGACTGATTTAGTTATTTCATTTTTTTTCAGTTTGTCAACTTTGTTTGCTACAATACAGCTTAGCAACTCGTTATTGTTTAAAAAGTCCGCCATGAGCAAATCATTTTCCATACCCGGATGACGTGCGTCGACGACGTGGACAATGGCTTTTATATTGCGCTGTGAAGACAAATAAGATTCGATATATTTCCGCCATCTTGCTTTTTCTTTTTTGGAAACTTTAGCGAATCCGAATCCGGGCAGATCAACAAAGCGGAATGCTTCATTAATGAGAAAAAAATTAATTTCCCGGGTTTTGCCGGGAGTATTTCCGACTCTTGCCAGCGCCCTGCGGTTGAGCAGGCTGTTGATGAGGGAGGATTTTCCTACATTCGAGCGCCCCGCGAAAGCGATTTCGGGGAGATTATTCTGCGGGAACTGTTTTTTATCAACCGCCCCGGTTATAAATTCCGATGATTTAATTAACATATTGATCCTATATTTTTTATTGTCTTAGCAAGAAACAATAACTCCTTTTAGTGCAATATAAAAGAACATATTTGAAATAATTGAAAATTAATGTCTTCATAGTATATTATCAGATAATTCGTAGTCAACTTAAAAAAGAAGAAAAATATGTTAATAACAACAGAACATGAACTGAAAAAATTAGTATCAAAAGCCTTGCGGATGCCGGCGGTCGCGCTTGACACTGAATTTGTCTGGGAACGAACTTTTTA
>DAOWBJ010000006.1 GCA_030634125.1 Victivallales bacterium | reverse complement strand
TTTAATTTAAGCGATAAGACTTTAAAAGCGCGAGTTAGTCCTGCCGCGGTATTCAATAATTCAAATTCTGCTATAAGACCCTGGATTGTTGTACCTTACCAGCAGTCGCGGATCATTAACAAAAAAAGAATCACTTATATTGATTGTGCTCCTATTCCAATAAAAGATTTTCACAAGTATTATGAATTTACAAATGACCGCCTGTCCAAGGCAAAACGCTGGATAGCAATAGGCGGACTGGAGCAGCAAGGTGTCTTTTCGTTTCTATCTAAGGCAGTTTTTGAAAAAGTCGTTTTTTGGAAAACTGACAATTGTTTCTCTGTTTTTCCTTACGTTAACCTTGAAGCCAAGCCTAAAGAACGTGTTGAATGGACCTGGAAGCTTATCGTCGGCCGCGGCATGAAAACCATCAATAATGTTACAGAAAAAGGGCTTTTCGGCTTAAAACTTAAAAAATATTCTCGCAGTAAACGCTACAAATGCGAAATGCAGTTTATGCCTATTGTTTCGACTGAAGGCGCGGTTATAGATATTCTTTTGAAATCTTCCAAAGGTCATATTCTCCTAACTAAAAGCTATGAAACCTTTGGAATGTCTCCGTTGAAACCGGAGTCTATTATAATGAAATTATCTAAAAAAGTTAAATCCAAGAACCGCTATCTGTTGAAAGTGGATATATTTAAAGATGATAACGCTTTTCTTACGATGGAACAATGGCTCTTCCCTGAATAATTTTAAGTGCTGAAATTATTTATTTTTTACAGAATTAAGTCTGTAATTGGTCAGTATACCACATTGATGCCGCGCTCTTGCCCAACTGCCGTCACCCAGTTTTTTCATACCGGCGGCAAGTAAATATTGGTAATTTTTCCGCATATTAGTATAAGAAAGATTTTCTTTTTTGCGGAAAAGTACAAGTATTTCTTTTTTGATTTCTTCTGGAGTCATACTACGGCGCAAGCGGACTTCATCATATTTTATTCCGGCGCTTTTTAAAGCATGTCCCCAGTTTGTAAAACGTTTTATCGCCGCCATATACAAAGGCTTGTAATTATTTTGAGCATACTGGGAATACAATGGCTCCCTGGCTTTGGCTAATCTGCGAATTTCATCCAGAACAGCCTGTTTTGTCCAGGTTTTGTATTTGCGGACTGTACTGTAATCAATCCCGCATGCTTCAATTGCCTCGCCCCAGGAACCAAAAGTTCGTTCTGCGGCTGCGTATACATCCGGGTAATTTGTGGCGTAGTAATAAGAATTAAGAGGCTCCTTACCTTGACGTTCCAGGATATGATGTTGAATCATTTCCTCATACCAAATTTTTTTAAACATATTTTTCAAACCTTTCCGGGATAAAATTTTCGATCTTCACTAATATTGACGATATTATTACCCTAGTCGCAAGATTCAATTTTACAAGTAAAAAATCAAGCTTTGTATGCAAAAAGTTCTTTTGGCGCAGGAGCCTGCTTTTAAAACAGCATCGGCTGGAATGAATCAGGACTTATATTTTCGTCATTTTCTTCCACCTGAGGGTGCTCGGATTGTTTAGATTCAGGTTCTAAAACAGCCCCTTTTTCTTTGGCTGATTGATTTTTTTTAGCTTCAGTAACGCCAAAGAAGCCGCTTGTATTTTCATCAAAGCCGGCAGAATATTTGACTGGATTTCCATGATTGTGGTGCATAGCTAAAACCACATCACCATCTTTTGACATTGCGGAATTTTCAAGATTTTCAAGAATTTCATTGGCTCGGTTAATAATTGAATCAGGCAGTCCGGCGAGTTTGGCGACATGGATACCGTAACTTTTATCGGTACCGCCGGGTACAATCTGGCGGAGAAAAATAATTTTGTCGCCATATTCTTTGACCGCAATATTATAATTTTTTACGCCTCGCCTGGTCAAAGCCATTTCTGTCAATTCATGATAATGTGTCGCAAATTGCGTCCGGGCCTGACTCCCCGGCGTGTCGTGCAAAAATTCTGCTACGGCCCAGGCTATGCTTAAACCGTCAAAAGTACTTGTCCCGCGACCGATTTCGTCAAGAATAACTAAACTTTTGCTGGTTGCATGATTTAAAATATTAGCAGTTTCCACCATTTCCACCATAAATGTACTTTGACCGCGCGAAATATCATCTGCCGCGCCGACTCTGGTAAAAATACGGTCAACCAGGCCGATAGAGGCGCGGTCAGCGGGGATAAATGAACCTGTTTGCGCCATCAAAACCAGCATCGCGGTCTGTCTGATATATGTCGATTTACCAGCCATGTTCGGGCCCGTAATAATCATTATGCGGTTCTCGTCGCCATCGAGCAAAGTATCGTTAGGGACAAAGCGTTCGCCCTGCATGACAGCATCAAGCACAGGATGACGTCCGCCTTCAATTATCAGGGTTTCATCTTCATTAATATGTGGACGCGTATAAGAATAAATCCTTGCGCATTCAGCGAGGGCGCAAATCACATCTATTTTGGCCAGAGACGCCGCGCTTTCCTGAACTTTGCCGGTAAATTCCAGTACAAACTCGCGCAATTTCTGAAAAAGTTGATATTCCAGAGCTTTGGATTTATCCTCCGCGCCGAGAATTTTGCTTTCAACTTCTTTGAGTTCCGGGGTGATAAAGCGTTCGGCGTTAACCAGGGTTTGTTTTCGAATATAATCTTCAGGAACCATGTTCAAATTTGATTTGCTTATTTCTATATAATAACCGAAAACCTTATTATATTTGACCTTGAGGTTTTTAATTCCGCTGCGTTCCTGTTCTTTTTTCTGAATATTGCTCAACCAGCTTTTGCCCTCTGTCGAAGCACTGCGCAATTCATCAAGTTCCGCGTTAAATCCAGTGCGGATTATATCGCCTTCGGTCAAAGTTGCGGGCGGCTCCTCAGCAAGCGTGTTGAGAATGCGATTCGTCAAATCAGGTGAGTCATGAAGACTTGCCTGTAATTCATCAAGCAGAACTGTATCGAAATTACTAAGCAAAGTTTTTACCGGCGGAATCATGACAAGACCGTTAGCCAAAGCGAGCATATCCCGCGCGTTGGCGGTGCCGATATTCAAACGCGCGATAATTCGTTCGAGATCGCGTATTGAACCAATGGTCTCACGCAGTTCCGCCAAAGTCAGAGGATCATCACGCAAAGCCTCCACGGCATCCAGACGGGCTGTGATTTTATCTTTTTCAAACAATGGACGCAAAATCCAGTCACGCAGCAAACGTCCTCCCATAGAGGTGGATGTTTTGTCCAGCACTCCCAGGAGCGTATTAGCCTTGCCGCCGCCGAACATCGTGTCAACCAGTTCAAGATTACGCTGGGATATGGAGTCAAGCTCAAGATAAGCGCTGTCATTATATACAGAAAGTTTTTTTATATGGTTGGCATCCTGACGAAGATTTTCGACAGCGTAATGCAGCACCGCGCCTGCCGCGCAAACCACTATATGCAGGCCGCGACATCCAAAACCATCAAGTGAGGCTGCTTTAAACTGTCGTTTGAGCAATTCTTCAGCGACATCAAAAGAAAAAATCCAATCCTCAAGCGGGGTCCATGTAAAAGCTGTGTCGGTAATCGGGAAATCATTATCTTTTTGCCATTGATCATATTCACTTTGGGGCAAAATACATTCTTTAGTTCCCAGACGTGCCAATTCAGTTTCAATTTTGCTGATGGAGTCAAGTTCAGTCACTTTAAATTCACCGGTACTGATATCCAGTGAAGCCAGACCAAATTTATTTTTGCTGGGAACAATCGCGACAAGAAAGTTATTTTTATCCGGCATCAATGCCGCGTCGTCAATAATTGTTCCCGGAGTAATTACCCTTGTGATCTGGCGCTTTACCAAACCTTTCGCAAGCTTGGGATCTTCCATTTGTTCGGCAATAGCGACTTTCACGCCGGCCTTGAGCAAAACAGGTAAATGTTTTTCCAGTGAGTGATAAGGAAAACCAGCCATCGGCACGCCGCCGCGTTTGGTCAGGGTGATATTCATAATAACACTGGCTTTGCTCGCGTCTTCAAAAAACATTTCATAAAAATCGCCCATTCTAAATAACAAAACAGCATCATCGGGAATTTCACTCTTCGATTGCTGATATTGTTTCATCATCGGCGTTAATTTTATATCACTCACAAAGCCTCCAGACTAATTTAAGCGGTCAAGCTTATTTTTTTATAAGTTCAGCGGCTTCGATTTAAGCTCAAAGTCGCATTTATCTTGTTATAAGTATTTATGACTCAAAACTTATTAAATACATCCCTATAATATTAACCCGATTTCAAAATTGTCCAGAATCGGCGGATAAAAAATGAGTTATTTGTAGCCTAATTCTTTATCAATCCGCTTGGCTTTTTCCTGCAGCTTTTTCAAAATTGCGGGCTTGAACGAACTAGTCTTGGCTAAATACTTGATTAGCTCTTTGCAATTACCGAATTTGTTTGGCAACGCGGCTACATGCCCGTCTTGATATAATATGTTAATAATTCTTTTTTTTCTGTCTAATTTGTCAAAGACTACTGGAATATTGGCTCCATCTCCTTCAAGAAAATCGCCAATATAAATATAAGAGGAATTTGCTTCTTTTAAGCCCTTGGAATCTTTAGCCGCCGCTTTGACGGTTTTAGAGTTCGGGCAGACATAAATTGATAAATCAGTTAGATAATCTTCTTTGATTAATTTATTTAAGCCAACCGCGTTGTTTCCGGTCGGATATTTGTCTTTATGGTCCATGGCGTACATTTTCATAGCCAGACCTATTTGTTTAAGGTTGCTCATGCAGCTTATTCGACGGGCTTTTGCGCGGGATTTATTCAGCAGCGGCAGTAATTTCGCGAATTGCGCGATTGACGGCATAACACTTGAATATGTGATAAGCAGAGGAATATCCATCGGGCTGTTCATAATAGCCGTGATGCCGTCTTTTTCTTTGGATACGACCAAAAATAAATCACTTGGCGGAATTAATTTAGCTAAAACAGACCAATCTTTATCCCCGGCAGGCGCATTTGCTTTGACCGTGTCAACTATTGCCTTAATGGTGCTGCTGTTAAAATAGAAAAAAGCTATACCTTTTTTTGAGATTCCCTGACTGAGATATTCAAATTCAGGTGTTGAGATCAGTCCGTCCTTCCGGGCGGCAGTTTTTTTGACAATGTCCAGAATTTTGGCATTGGAAACAATATAAATATTTTTATCATCCCTGCGGATAACAGGTTTAAGCCAGGACAAAGCCGGAGGTTTTGCCGGAATGATCTCATCGGGCAGCACTTGCAGAATGGGTTGAGATTTGGCTATTTCAGATAAAACTTTGAAAACCAGATTATTTTTATTCGGAATTTTCAACATCGCGTATAGCGCGGGCTTGCCATCCTTGTCTTTAGCACTCATAAGGATTGAAGAGCAAGTGCCGCTGAGACTGTCAAGAAAATCAGGCAGTTTCACATTAAATTTATTAAAAAAGCTTTGTTCGGCAGTCATCGGTACTCCCTGAATGCTCGGAAGAGGGAGCGTTGAAATGATAAGTTTTATTTTATTCCATGCTTTCCCCGGTACGCTTTGTGACGTACAGGCAAATAAGGTTTCTTTAGGCAGGGACGCGAGACTGCTTAATTCATGGTTGTTTCCAGCCGCAAAATCCCAGATAAGACCTTTTACTTTCTTGTCTCCATGGTAGATGAATTGACGTGAGCGGAATAATGCCGGATTTTTATCGGTTTTTTCGCTGATAAGTATTGAACTTGCGCCGGCGGCAAGCATTTCATCTATTCCAAGACTTTTAACTATCGGCTTCAAGCAGTTATATACCATTAAGGGCATCATTTGCCACTGCTGGTCGGGAACTATAATTTTTATTACTTCGGGAATTTGGATATATGTGTGCTCAATTGCTCGAAACAGATATTTATTGTTCTGAAAATTAAAGTATGATCCTCCTTTTTCCAGCTTGGAAGAAATTTTATCAAACAATTTCCTGTCATCTTTTTTATCTCCGGCTTGAGCAGAAAAACTAAAGCAAACTACTGTAATTACGGCTAAGACAGCGTTTAAAAACCTCATACAATCCTCCTGAATATTAATAATTTTTACGATACTCTTAAAATAAACTGAAATATCCGGCAAAGCAAGCGAGTTTGCAAAACAAACCTTTATTTTAAAGAGTTAACGACGCCGGACTTGAAAAACTTAGTCATTGCTGTTAAATTGTTTTAGCTTTTTATAATTACGGGAGTTAAAATGACAGCTGAAAACGACAGAAAAGAATCTGTTAAACGTTTGTTTTTTTATACTGGAGTATTTTTTCTTCTTGTTCTTTGTGTTGTCAGGATGCACCAGGCTTATGCGAATAATATGGGAATTGACTTCACCCTGTTTTTTAGTTGTACTTACGCGGCGGTACGCGGTCAGGATTTTTTTGATGTCAAGAATCTGGTTTTTTATGAATGGGAAGAATCCCTGATGGTTTTGCCGGGGCTGCTCATCTTTTATATACCTTATATGTTCCTGGATATACATAGCGCGCGACTATTGTATTTTCTGCTGAGTCTGAGTGCTTCCGTATTTGTTTATGTCTGGGTTTTCAAGCTTAGCGGTCTGCTCAAAAAAGTTGATTTCCGCAATCCGAACTTGAATACATTAATGTTTTTCGCCGGCGGTTTTATTTTTCTGAACTCTTCTCCGCAATTAATGTGCCAGCGCAACGGGCAGGTCGGCATCTGGGTTTTGCTGCTGATTTTATTATTTTTCTCGGTCAAGAACAGATATTCGCGGTCTGTTTTCTTTGGGCTGGCTACCGTCTTTAAATATTCCATGATGACCTTTTTCGCTCCCTTGCTCTTCCTTAAAAAACAATATTTTATTTGCTTCGCGGCTTTTGCGGTTTTCCTGCTGGTGTGTATGTGGCCGGCTTTTGCGGGGTACAACATTATTGACTTGTACCTGCGCTATATTGACGTAATCAGGAACACTATCGGCGGCGGGTGTAATTCCTTTGAACTTGCCGGTCATGACATGCTGCAGTTCGGCTTCTTCCGCATAAGCTTCCTGAATGTACTCGGCAAGCTTTTCTTTGCGGCAGTTATGCTTTATATCTTCTGGCGGGAACGCGACAAAGAAGGTATCGGCCTGAATTTGTTGTTACTGGTTTTCTGTTTTACAATGCTTGTGAGTTATCATCGCCTGTATGACAATATAATTGTTGTTCTGTTATTACTGGTTAAGACCAATTTTCTGATTCTCAAGAAGAACTGGCTGAACGCCTTGATTTGCGGCGCTTTTCTGGGTTTTTATATGATACCGGTATCCTGGGTACTGAAAACAGCCGACTATTCAGGAAATAATGTACCGTGGCTCAGTCAAATATTTTATGCTTCGCCTTACGCGCAGTTTTCCGCGGTGCTGCCGATTATAGCCTGGTCGCAAACCGCGTTGGGCTTATACCTGTTGTATTTGTACTTTAAAACCGAAGATGATTATACTTTTAAGTTAGAAGATTAAATGGGAGGTATCATGGCTTGCAATAAATGTAATGAAGAACATAGAGAGACTGCTAAATTTTGTGATAATTGCGGAACCCGGCTTGAAAAAAACAGGATGAACCTGAAGACAATTATTGCTCTTGCGGTTTGTCTTTCGGCGTTTATAATAGTTATGACTGTTGTTATTCGCAAAGCCAATTCTAAACTGAAACCGTGCCGGTCTGAGGAAAAAAATTCTTTGACTGAGCCCTCCGGCAAAGTATTCCTCACTTCCCTTGTCAAACATCAAAACCGGATAATCTCCGGCTTAGGCATGAAACTAATTTATGTCGCGCCGGGGACTTTTCAGATGGGTTCAAATGATGGAGAGAGTGACGAAAAACCGGTTCACGAAGTAACAATAAGCAAGGGGTTTTGGATCGGCAAATATGAGTTGACCCAACGGGAATACCAGTTGATTACGGAAACTAATCCGAGCTATTACAAGGGTTGCGGTAAACCGGTAGAATGTGTAAGCTGGAATGACGCAATAAAATTCTGCAAAAAATTAACTGAACGCGAACATCGCGCTGGACGTTTACCGACCGGTTACGAATATCGCCTTCCGACCGAAGCCGAATGGGAATACGCCGCTCACGGCGGCAATAAAAGCAAGGGTTATAAATACAGCGGCAGCAACAATATTGACAAAGTGGCATGGTACGGTTCCAATTCCGGCAAACAGACGCGTGACGTTGGAACAAAATCAGCCAATGAGCTCGGTATTCACGATATGAGCGGTAATGTATGGGAATGGTGTTTAGATACCTGCAACAAATCAGGAGTAGTGGCAGGATTAGCGACTGATACATATAAAAATGGAATGACAGACCCCTTGTGTACTAATTCTTACCGCACATTCCGCGGCGGCGGCTGGTATCGTGACGCCAGGCTTTGCCGGGTAACGAACCGCGCCGGAAATTCACCTGACCGCAAACTTTACTATTTGGGATTTCGCATCGTTCTTGGACAAAAATTTAAGTAAGCGGGTATTTCGCGTAGAAAGTTGTGCCGTCTTTTTCTGTGGATGTAAATTCTATTTCCCCATTCAAATATCTTTCTGTCAAGAGCTTCATGCTGTAAGTTCCCCAGCCGCGCCCTTGAGCTTTCGTCGAAAATGAACGTTTAAATATGTTAAGCTGAATATCTTTTTCTATAAAATTTGGATTGTGAAGAGAAAACATAACACTGTCCCTATCTCTTTTGCATGCGGCGGTTACGCATTGCCCTTTACATGATGCTTCAATCGCGTTTTTAATCATGTTTTCGATAACGCGCCTCAATAAGCGCTCGTCAGATAAAAAAGTTATATCATCAGAATCATCTGAAATTACAAGCCCTATTCCTTCGGCAAGTTTCTGATTTTTATATAAGTCAATAAAATCTTTTAATAAGCTTAAACCTTTTATTGGAGATTTTTTAACTATTATTGTGCCTTCTTCGGCATAACGCAGATCACGCTGTCCGTTTATCTCCTCAAGCAGTTCCCGGCTTACATTGGAAAGCAAATGAGCATATTTTTTGTAAGCTTCAGGGGAATTAATCAGGGAAAGCAATCCCTGCATGTCACATGCGGTGTTAGTCAGGTCATGGAAAAATGTTTGTTCCAAAGCATTGCGGAACTTTTCATCAGCGATATCGCGTATGATAAGAAGCGTATAATCTCTATCCTTCCATGGACACGTAGTCCATGTACGAAAATTGTAAGTATTCCCGTCAAATGTTTGAATACAGCATTCTTCGACTTGAGTATCAAGATGATTGGCTTTCAATATGGCTTTGACAGCTCCGCACGCGCTGCACCGCATGGAAGTTCCACAGCCTCCGGTTTCTTTGTCAGCTTCACTACAGTTCAAAATTTCGCCTGGTCTTTGACCAAGAATTTCTTTTACATCGCTTTTTTCTAAGAAGTTAAGCAAAGTCTTGTTGGCGAATATTACTTGCCGGTATTCATTGAGAACTACTATAAAATCCGTAGTGAAGTCGTAGAGCAAACTAAGATTTTTATCACTAAGTATTTCTTTATGCTGGGCTAATACAGCATTCTGGTGTAATCTTTCAGGCGAGGCAAAGTTAGTCTTTAATGTTTCCCCGATAATCATACTTATAAGTTCCTTCTTTAATAAACCGTCTGCAAGGCTACGATGTGCAATTGTGGTTTGCTGACATGTCCATAAGTGTTTATCTGCGGTGTCGCCAGAATGTCCAGCAGTGCCGCGTTGAATTGATTTTGCGGAAAATTGAAGGCTATAAAATCAATTTGAGCATGTTTCTGATTGCGGAATGTTCCGCGTGTATGGCGGTCGCCTATTGGATAGCTTTTGACCAGCTCCAGATCATTGAAGCGGAATACCGGTTTGGGATTGCTGTGCCCGAATGGTCCGAGTTGTTTCAAATATTCGAAAAAATCATCAGACAGTTCTTCCAGCTCGGCTTCGCCGTCATAACTGATATATTCCGTGAGATCCATATCAGCGATTTCAACTTGAATATTTTTTTCAATGGAAGCATAAAATTTTTCGATATTATTACTATCCAAAGCAACACCTACTGCCATCGGGTGTCCGCCGAAACGTTCTAAAATATCGGAACTCTTGCTAAGCGTTTTGACCAGATTCAAACTTCCGACACTGCGCCCTGACCCGTAGGCTTTGCCGTCCTGGATCGTCAAAACAATTGCCGGGCGGTTGTAATCCCGCGCTAAACGGGACGCTACAATTCCGATTACGCCTTGATGCCAGTCCTGACCAGCCACCAGAATACAGTAATTCTTATCTAAATCAAGTTTTTCCTGTATTTGTTTCTTGGCTTCCAGGTAAATTTCCTGTTCTTTAGCTTGACGGGTATTATTCAGTTTTTCCAGTTCCGATGAAAAACGATATGCTTCGACAATATTATCACACTCAAGCAGCTGTAAGGCAATATCGGCATTGCACATTCTGCCGGCGGCGTTGACCCGCGGAGCTAACTTGAAGGTTACATCTGAAGGCATCAGCTCGGATTTTAGTTTTGAAGTTTCAATCAGTGCTCGAATACCAGGGCGTACCTGTTTGCGCAAAATTTTTATTCCGCTTTTAACCATGATTCTGTTTTCGCCGAGAAGCGGCACGATGTCCGCAATAGTTCCCAAGGCGACGAAATCAAGAATATCAGAAAGTTTAGTTGAAAATCCGCCGAGATTATGTTCACGTCCGTATTTGATAAAGGCATGCGAAAGCTTGAACGCCACACCGGCTCCGGCAAGAATCCGTAAATCTTCGAGTTCGTCATATATTTTCGGATTTATAAGCGCTAAAGCGTCTGGAACTTCAGTACCCGCGTCATGGTGGTCGGTGATAATTGTAGTTATTCCCATTTCTGCAGCTTCCTTAACCGCGTCGCGGCTGGTAATGCCGCAATCCACAGTTATCAGAACTTTACAGGGCTTGCCAATGGTCCCAACCGCTTTGCGCAGAGATGCCGGTGTGAAACCGTAACCGTCATCGAAACGATGAGGTATGAAGGTATGGACATCAGCGCCGTTTTGACGCAGAACGTCAGCAAGCAGAGCCGTGGCGGTAATGCCGTCGGTGTCGTAGTCACCGTGGATAAGAATTGGTGCCTGTTCGAATATAGCGTCCCATATGCATTTCACGGCATCTTTCATGCCGGGAAAACGATAAGGATCGCTTAATCCTGAAAGCCTGCCGTCCAAAAAAATCTCAACATCTTTTTCCGCGATCTTGCGTGATGCCAAATACATCGCTATCGGGCGCGGAAAAGAAAATTTCCGCATTAGATTGTCAATAATTGTTTCAGAATTTGAGCAGGCCGAACTCCATTTTTTGAAGGCCATTTATTATTGGTTCCTGTTAGTTAATCATTTCATTTCTAATGTAACAGACTATTTACGCTAGCACAAACGATATTTGAAAATCTTTAAGCTTTTTTATTTTTACCCATTAATCTTTGCTTTTTGGTGATTCTATAATAACTTATTACAATTAAACTAAAAAAGGATTATTTTACTATGCAAAGATCTTATATGCGGGAAAGTGCCCGCTCGGCGATGAGTACGGCGGAGCAAGTCAGTGTTACCACCAGTTTTGTCAACAGGGTTTACGGCTGGATGAGCGGCGGTCTGACTCTTTCCGGAATAATTGCCTACCTGATTGGTACAGATCCTGATATGACGCAAAAACTTATCGAAAACCCCGGCATGATATGGGGTGCGGTTATTGGTGAATTTGTCCTTGTTTTAATTTTAAGCGCGGGAATTAACAAAATGTCCTCGGCGGTCGCATCCGGCTGTTATTTGCTTTTTGCCGCCTTAACCGGCGTGGTGCTCTCGCTTATTTTTGTCCGCTACAGCATGGAATCCATCGCCACTACTTTTTTCGTTACTTCTTTAACTTTCGGGGTGATGAGCGTTTACGGCTATGTGACCAAGCGTGATTTAACCAGTATCGGCAATTTATGTTTTATGGCTTTAATCGGGTTGATTATCGCTTCTGTTGTTAATATTTTTATCGGCAGTTCTCTTTTGTACTGGGGCGTAACTTACGTCGGCATATTGATTTTTGTCGGCTTGACCGCTTATGACACTCAAAAAATAAAAGAAATGTCAATAGCACTTGGCGATGAATTATCCACGAGCGAGATTGCCAAAAAATACGCGATAATGGGTGCTTTAAGACTTTATCTGGATTTTATCAACTTGTTTTTATTATTGTTGCGCATCGGCGGAAGCCGCAATTAATTGAAAGTTGAAAGGTAAAAATGTAACATGGAGATATTTATGTCAGATTTTATTGTTGAAGTTGTAGGGATGCTGGATGTTAATTGTTATCTCGTGCCGGTCGCGGAAAGCCGCAGGCTTTACATTATTGACCCGGGCGGAGATACTGACGCGGTTGTCGCGGCGGCGAAAAAATTCACTTACGATGAAGCAATAATTTTGCTCACGCACGCGCATATTGACCATATCAGCGCGGTACGCGATGTAGCGAAAGCTCTTGGCGTCAGCAAGGTTTACCTGCACAAGGACGACGTCAGTCTTTACGAAAGCCCGGATAATAACCTCCTGCCCTACATTCCGACAGCAGAAGATTTACCGGAAATCACTGACACTATACCCGGCAATGATTTTGAGATCATCGAAACGCCAGGACATTCTCCGGGCGGAGTATGTTATTATTTCAAACAGATTCCGGCAATTTTTGTCGGGGATACAATCTTCAACAACTCTGTCGGGCGCAGCGATCTGCCAGGCGGCAATCATGAACAGCTTATAGGCTCAATAAAAAGCAAACTCATGCCTTTGCCTGATGATTTAAAGCTTTATCCCGGCCACGGTCCGGCAAGCACAGTAGGAAGCGAAAAAAAGTTTAATCCGTATCTCTAAGCCGAACGTCGGCTTCGTTTATGGATATACTTTTTTGAGAAAGCTAAGTTTATAATCAGTTACAACGTTTAACATTATGTTGTACATATTTTCTGAGCTGGGACAATGTAAACAACTTCCCATCGTATTCATATTTAACTCATGTTTTTTGCAAGTGTCTTTGATTTCATTCATTTTAAGTTCTATATTGTTTAGCATAACAACCTCTTACTGTTAAAATTTCAATTTATTGTAAGTTGTTGAAATATAGCATGCTAGAGGTTGTTTTTCAATGTTTGAACGGCTGAGACAGCCGTTGCTTATAAAATGTAAATAAACAATAAATGATGTAGTCACCCCTGTCGCAGGGGTGGGGAACGCTTGTATTGCTGAGACAACAGTGACATCGCGAACATGAAAATGTTAGATTTTAACATCATGTTATCAGCGCACCCTCTAAAAACAAGTCTTTTAAGGAAACCTTAACATGATATTTTTTTCTGACATGCATATTCACAGTTTCGCGTCGGTTTGTTGTCAAGATGAAAGACAGACCCCCGAAAATATAGTTCCTCTGCTTGCCGGCAAGGGCTATAAAAAAATAGGTTTTACGGATCATGTCTGGATTTCAAAAGATGTCGAGCCCAGTCATTTTTATAAAACTCAGAATGGAGAAAGGCATCTTGAGCTGTTTGACTTCATTCGTTCGTGCAGATGGGAGATTGAAGTGCTGGTAGGTTGTGAAACCGACATGATCGCTCCGGGAGTTTTTGGAATAACACCTGAATTCAAAGAAAAAATGGATTATGTAGTGATGGCGACTGATCATTTTCACATGACGAATTTTGTACAGCTGCCGGAAGAAGAAACTCCCGAATGTCTGGCCCGGCACATGTTGAAATTTTTTATCTCCGCGGCAAAAAGCGGAATCCCTGATATTTTAGTTCATCCGTTTTTCCCTTACGGTTATGTTGAACTTTATGACAAATCTATCGCAAGCTTGCCGGATGCGGAGCTTTTGGATGCTTTTTCAATTGCCGCGTCAAATAACATTGGCATTGAAATTAATAAATGTTATTTACCCAAACCTCAACTGGACCGTTGTTTCAGTTTAGAGACTCCGATGCGGATATTGACTCTCGCCAAGCAGGCAGGTTGTACTTTTACTATTGGCAGCGACGCTCATAACATAGAAAGTTTTGATGTCCTCGACAAGTTGCAATCTCTCGCTGAATCATTAGATTTGAGCGAGAAAAACATTCACCCGCTTGCAAAAATCCGAAAGTTGAAGAAAGTTAAAAAATCTTAACTTTTACTCGAAAGTTATCTCGCTGAAACATTGCGGCAGATGGAAGTTTGTTTCAGTTATTGGCTTCCATGATGCCCAGTGCGGATGAGAAGTGCGGTCGGCGCATTTATATAAATTCGCGCGCCAGATTTGACCGGAGAGTTCTGCGGACTGCAAACCTGTAGTTTTCTCGAATACCGATAAAGGAATGAAGAAACCGCGGCGCCAGGTCGTGGGTTCAGTGATTTCGGGTTCTACTAGCGGCGGCATTGTGGTGAACTGCTGCATTCCGGCGACATCATCTTCCGTTAGAATGTAGAAGTCGGCGAAGCCATTTTCGCCTCGAGCGGCATCTATTACTTGAAATACCAACATGTTGCCGCCGCAGTTAAACTCAAAATTCAAATAACCTTTGCCGTTCGCCGGTTCGACGAAGAATTCAACACAGCTGTCTCCGCAGACGCCATCCTGGAATTTAGTTGAAACCGATCTTACATACTGGTCTTCGACTTGGAATAAGCCGTATATGCCTTGTTCATTATAAAGAAGTTTACATTGTGTTTTGGGATGATGATCGCTGCTTTGTTCACGAAAAATATCAATATCAATGACATTGGCGCTGCCCCATACTGTTCCATTCCATGAATCTTCTAATTTTACATTTGAGGCGCGTTTGATGATGTAACTCATTTGTTGATGTCCTTTTTATTTTGGAGAAATTGTTTTTATAAGTTTAAAGGCAAATTTATTGTTTGCTTTTTTAATTATTTTTTTGATAAAAATAGTTTTTGCGGCATTGCCCCCGGCGTTAATGCTGATAGTGCCGGTTACGCCGGAGTAATTTTTTATCTGATATAATCCGCTTCTGATGTCGGTTTGTGATTTTGATAATTTGAGAGCTTTGATCGTGATATTTAACGCGTCGTATGCTTGAGCGGTATCGGTACCAGGCATTGCACCTGTACGAGCCTTTATTGATCTTGCAAAATCTTTTACGCCCGGCAAGCCGGATTCAGGAGAGAACATTGATGTTAAAAAACATGGCGCGGGTCTTGGTCCGCAATAATCAAAAAGTTCAGAATGATCCCAGCCGTCACTACCGAGAAAGACTTTGCGCACTCCATTTTTTCTAGCTTGTTTCAGGATTATTCCAGCGTCAGGGATATCGCCCGGCGCAAAAATTGCCACCGTTTTGCTTTGTTTGAATTTTTTCATCTGAGGCGCGAAATTGTGCGTTCCGCTGCGGTATCCTATTTCTTTGACAGTTCTTCCAAATGATTTTTTGAAAGCCGCGGCAAAGGCGCGCCCGAGGTCGCGTCGATAAGTAACCTGCTCATTTAAATCAAGCAATATGCCGATATCGGTATACATTTTATCTTTATAGGCGAAAACAGCCATTGCTTTTGCCTGATAGTCATCGTTAAAACAACAACGGAACATATAAGGATTGCGTTCTGTTGCTATATTGCCGGTGGATATGGTCAGCAGTACCGGTACTTTTGCCTTGGCGGCAGTCGCTTTTATCGCCAGAGCGTTAGCAGTGGAACACGCCGCTATTACTAACGTTACCTTTTCTTTATCTATAAATCTTTTCATAGCCAGGCGGGAGCCTTTGGCTGAACTTTTATTGTCAATTATCACCAGTTTTATCATTTTCCCCCTTACTAATCCTTTTTTGTTTATCTGATCGTGAGCAAGGAAAATTCCGCTGAGTGTTTTTTTGCCGCTGAACGCGCGTTTCCCGGAGAGGGGCAGGAGTACTCCAATTTTTGTTTCCTGAGTCGCCGGGTCGGAAAAACTTATACAGGCGTTAAGCGACAATAGAAAAACGCTGACCATTAATGCAAAAATGATTCTCATATTTTATTCCTCTTTTTTTAAAAGCTTGAACTGCTTAAGGGGTAAAATTATCACCGAATAAGTACAAACGCAACTATGTAAAAGAAATTATTTCAATATATTTACTTGTCAGGACACTACAGGGCTTGTTAATTAGCTTGTTATCATGTATGTTTTTGCCATAAATAAACATAAAATACTGGGAATTTATACTATGAAAACAGATGTAAAAGCAGCAGGTGCTGAACTTTACTTTATCCCGGCAACAATGCGTGTCCCTCTGAAGTTTGGTAACGAGGTGATGGAGGCGATAACTTGCGCCCGGGTTAAAGTTACTGTTGAAGGTGCTGACGGCAAACAAGCCGGCGGATGGGGTGAAACTCCTTTAAGTGTTGGCTGGACATGGCCCGGTTCAAAGTTGACTTTTGAATTCCGCGACCGGAAAATGCGGGAATTTTGCGGAGTTATCGCAGAAGCTTTAAGTAATTTTGAGTGCATTGGACATCCAATGGAGGTCGGACACGAATTTATGGAGAAAGAGCT
>DAOWBJ010000078.1 GCA_030634125.1 Victivallales bacterium | reverse complement strand
CTTAATTTATTGAAAACATTAAAAATTATCTTTTCAGTAAACTACTATGCAAAAACTATTTTACAAGCCTAGCCCACGGCAAGATGCTATATATTATACGCATTTTTAAGTAGTTTCCGCAGAGAGCTAAAAAATGGTTATTTGTTCTTTTTAAATAAAGAAATAATCATTATTCCGATACCGGGCCAAAATGTAAACATCGCCATGATTCCAAACCCGACTGGATTTGGATTCGGGTCTTTTGTAATGCCCAATGATGCTAAAGCGATGATGATTAGCAAAGGGGCACTTCCCAACACAAATAAAACCAATCCCATCCAAAAAAGTTTGGATAGTTTCCTTTTTATCTTTTTCTTATTTGAAAAATCAAGATGTTGAGTGATATCCTTTCCTTCGTCAAAAAGTTTATCCAAATCTTCAGCTTTCATAAATCACCCTCTATTCGTAATCGACTATATTTCAATATATTATCATTTGTGCAATTCGCAAATTTTTATCTTAAATATACTGTTCTATGTTTTAATAATTTGTAATTTGTAATTCGTAATTCTGATAATTGCTGGTATATTTTAAATGAAAAGCAAAAATGTATCTAAAACTAATAAAAGAGTTAATGAAAATGAAGCTTCGTTTATTTTTGACAATATTAGCGTCCTTGTCGTTGATTATAATTTTAAATGCCTGCGGTACTACTGATTATTATAAAGACCGGGCGGTGCAGCGGGCGCGAAAATTTTTGCTTGAAGAAGATAGAACTTTGAACCTGGCACAGCGCGAATATGTGAAATTTAACAAACCGGTTATTATGGCCGCGCCGATTTTTGTTAAATTAGGCACAGCATCGGCAACCAGCGGTACACTTTCACATATCTGTATAGCCTGGATTGCTCCGGGCAGAAAGGACGCCCATGTGGTGTTCGGTGTGAGCGATAACCGTTTGCGCGACTGGACCCCGAATCGTGTAGTTATAAAAAGATATGACAAGCCGGCCCATGAGTACCACGCCGCCAGGAATGCCGCGATACTGTACGGGGTGAGCAATTTTCTTTATTTGTCAAATAAAAAGCTTAACAGGATTCGTTTTGAAGTTCCGGAAACGATTGTAACCGATTATAAATTAACTGAAGCGACTTTAAAAGGGAAAGGATTGTCAGAGAAACATCTTAAATCATTGGTGCAGATAACTTTTGTCTGGGCGTCTGGACGGGCAGGCCATAAATTATTTGTCTGCGGTCTTGGAGCTAAGGATTTGACTGGATGGAGACCGATATTCGGCGGTGAAACGCCTGTATCTGAATTGAGGGAACATTTTCTCGGACCAGTTTCTTTCGGACAATTCGCTCCGAAACCGGAAGAAGATAAAAAAAGTGTTAAAGTAAAAGAAGCTAAAAAATAAGTTTTCAGAGGTTTATTTATGCGTAGTATGACAGGTTTTGGCAAAGGTTATGCCGCTAACGCGGAGCTTGGAATTGCTTTCAGTGTTGAAATATCAAGCGTTAACCGCAAACAATTAGAAATTCGCGTGAATATGCCGCATGAAATTTCTGCTCTTGAATTACTTTTGCGGCAATTAATTAAACAAAAAATTACCCGCGGTACAGTTATGGCGCGGGTAACAATGGATCTGGATGAAAAACAAAATCTCAGCACGGTAAAAATTAACCATTCCCTGCTTGAATATCTGGCAAAAGAATGTAGTGAACTACAGGATAAATTCGGCAATCAGGCATCATGGTCAATTGCCGAATTAATGAATGTGCCGGGAGTTATGGAAATAATTCCGCCGGATACTGAAAATACTGAAATCAAAACAATCTTTGTCCAGGCAGTGGAAGCAGCGGTAAATAATCTTGTCGGAATGCGGGAAACCGAGGGACAGGAATTATGCAATGACCTGAAAAAACGCGGTAAGGTGCTGATTGCTCTGACTGATAAGCTTGAGCCCTTGATCGCAAAAGTACCCGAAGTGCTTAAACAAAAATTATTTGAACGTTTGAAAAAGGAAGATTTGCCGATTGACATTAATGACGACCGCATATTGAAAGAATTGATTTTTTATGTTGACCGCTCGGATGTCAGCGAAGAACTTACCCGTCTGCGCAGTCATTTTACGCAGCTTGAACAATTTTTGTCTAAAAACGGCAAAGCAGTCGGACGCGGTATTGATTTTCTGCTGCAGGAAATATTTCGCGAGGTTACTACCTTCGGCAATAAAGCCGCCGGTTGTGAAGTAACACAGCTAATCGTCGAATTTAAAACCGAACTTGAAAAAATTAGAGAACAAATTCAGAATGTTGAATAACAACGGGGTATAGATATGAAAAAAAACGCGTGTGTTCCTGAAAATGCTAATTTGACTGGTGAGTATCTTAATGATTTAGTGAGCAGAATTTGCGACACATATCAGGATACGAAAGGGATTAACCACATCGAAGGTCATAACCTGCCGCGTCAACAGGAAATCCTTGACGTTCTCGACAAACTAATGGAAGTTGTTTTCCCGGGTTTCAGCGGTATGGGAAATTTCAGTATCAAAACAATCGCGTATAACATCGGCGATCTCCTGACAGATATATATTGCGAATTAGCAGGTCAAGTCATCCGTTCATTTCAATACCGCTGCGCAAATGAAAACTGTGAAGATTGCCAGATCGCTAAACTCTCGGAAGATGCGGTCAAAGCTTTGCTTGATTCAATTCCCGAAATTCGCGAAACCATGAAACTGGATATCGCGGCGGCTTACGCGGGCGATCCCGCGGCTATGTCTGTAGATGAAATTGTCGTTAGCTATCCGGGTATCAAGGCAATCACTATCCAGCGCTTCGCGCATGTGCTTTATAAACAGAAAGTGCCGTTGATCCCGCGGATGATGTGCGAATACGCCCATACGATTACCGGCATCGACATTCACCCCGGCGCCCAACTGGCAAAAGGTATTTTTATAGACCATGGTACCGGTGTTGTAATTGGTGAAACCGCGATTATCGGCAATAATGTAAAGATATATCAAGGTGTAACTCTGGGAGCTTTAAGTTTCCCGCGCGATGATTCAGGTAAAATCATTCGCGGCAGCAAGCGGCATCCGACGCTTGAAGATGGTGTTACAGTGTATTCCGGGGCTTCGGTTTTGGGAAATATTGTAATTGGAAAAGGTGCGGTTATCGGCGGTAATGCCTGGGTGATTTCAAACGTTGACGCGAATAGCCAGATCACTATTTTACCACCTGAACATAAAGTTAGAAATAAATCATGAAATACATTCAGGAAAATCTTGGCAAAGTGCGAGGGAGAATTGTATCTGCCGCTCAAAAAGCAGGTCGCGACCCTCAAAACATAAAATTAATAGCTGTCAGCAAAACTTTTCCGGCGGAAGCCGTGCAGGGTGCTTATGATGCCGGACAAAGATTATTCGGCGAGAACAAAGTTCAGGATCTGGCTCTTAAAAACGCCGCTTTGCCGAAAGATATCGAATGGCACATGATCGGGCATTTGCAGAGCAACAAAGCCAAACTGGCAGTTGAGAACGCTGATTATATCCACGCGGTGGATTCAGTTAAACTGCTTCAGAGAATCGACCGTCTGGCTGGTGAACTCGGACGTTCTCCGAAAATTTTTCTGGAAATAAACGTTTCCGGCGAAGAATCGAAATTCGGAGCGGACGCTGAATTACTAAAGGAATTGGCTCAAGCATCTCTCAAGTGTGAAAATATCACAGTGGCGGGCTTAATGACAATGGCGCCGTTTGGAGTTTCCGAAAGCGAATTGCGTTTTGTTTTCAGTTCACTGCGCAAACTGCGCGAGAATTTAGAGGCGGAATTCAGCTTGGATTTACCGGAATTATCTATGGGCATGAGCAGTGATTTTGAAATAGCCATCGAAGAAGGAGCGACAATGGTTCGCGTCGGAACATCTATTTTCGGGAAAAGATAAATATTATGAAGAAGAAAGTTTTAGTAGTTGGCGCCGGCGGAGTTGGTGCTTATTTTGGCGGACGCCTGGCACAGTCCGGGATGGATGTTTCGGTGCTTTGCCGTTCAAACTATGAACAGGTCAAAAAAGAAGGCTTTAATATAAAAAGCATAGCCGGGGATTTTTCTTTTAAGCCCGCTGGCGTTTACCGTTCCTGCGCGGAATACCCTGATGATGCTGATTATTTAATTGTTACGACTAAGGTTCTGCCGGATATTGACGTGGTGAAAATCATTAAAGACGCGGTAAAACCCGGTACTATGATTGTTTTAATCCAGAACGGCATTGAAATCGAACAGGAAGTCGCAAAAGCGTTCCCCGATAATGAATTAGTCAGTTCAATCGCATACATAGGTGTTTTTCAGCTCGAAGACGGCAAAATCTTTCATCAGGCGGCGGGGCGTTTAAAGATGGGCGTTTACAAAGGCGGTTCATCCGAAAAAATGGATTTATTAAGTGCGAATTTCAATAAAGTTAATGTCGAATGTGAAGCAGTTGAAGATATTGAATTTTTCCGCTGGGTCAAACTGGTTTGGAATACTCCTTACAATCCGGTTTCAGTATTGGCTGGCGGTGTTGACACCAAAGTTATTTCAGAGACGAAAGCTCTTGAGGATTTGTGTGTGGAATTGATGAAAGAGGTCTGCGCTGTCGCCAAATCCCGCGGGATTCATCTGCCGGATGATATTATTCAGAAAAATCTGGAATATACAAGAGGGTTTCCTCCTTATAAAACCAGTATGTTGCTTGATTTTGAGAATAAACGCCCGCTTGAAGTGAAAGCGATAGTCGGTGAAGTTGTCCGTATCGCTAACGAAAAGAAAGTCGCGGTTCCTCATCTGGAAACCGTTTACGCCTTACTAAGTGCTGTAGATATTAAAAACCGATATTAAAAATTATGAAAGCTAAAGTTGTTATCTTAACCGATTTACATTTTTCAAAGTCCGCCAACCAGGCGATTCCTGAACGCAAAGGCGAATTTGCCGATATTTTACTGCTTCGCGCGGTACATCGTTTGAACCGTTATATTAAACCTGATCTGGTTTTTATCGGTGGAGATTTGCTCGATCACCCCGAAGACGCGGATCGTTTGGAATTATTGTCAGAATTGAAAAATATTATTGATTTGATTCAGACCCCGACAATTATTATCAACGGCAATCATGATCCAGCCCGGGATATTTTTGAAAGCGTTATCGGGGAACAGCCTGATTTTCTTGATATTAACGGAATTCGTTTTGTACCGTTTTTTGACCCGGAGAAGCCCGGCTATAATGCTTTCCGTATTGACGACGAACTTGCTCGAATGCGTAAACTCGGCGCGGAATTTGACGGTCCGCTGGTTTCTCTACAGCATGTCCCGTTATTTCCGCCGGAAAGCGCGGCTTGTCCTTATAATTATACGAATGCCGATGAAATTGTCAAAATTATGCATGAGAAAAATTACGTTTTGGCATTATCAGGACATTATCATAAAGGATTTGCATTACTTGATTACAAAAAGCGTAATTATATCACGGGGCGGGCTTTATGTGAAAAGCCCTTTGGCTACGCGGTAATTGAAATTGATGATAAGGGTAAAGTTAATTGTGAGCAGGAAAACCTTGCCATGCCGGAGGAATTGCGTCTGGTGGATCATCATGTGCATACAAAATTGGCATACTGTAACGAAAATATGGATATAACTAAATCAATAGCTCTGGGAAAAATGTTTGACCTGGATGGCATTGTTGTCAGTGAACATTCAGCTCATTTGTATTTCAATAGAGAGAATTACGGACAGTGTTTGCAGTATCTGGAGGGTATGGCATCGAATAAAAAAGATGATCGTATCGCGGAATATTTTGCTTTGTACGCGAATGAAGCTGATGATTTTTGCCGTTTAGGTATGGAAGTTGATTATGATCAAAACGGGCAGGGGGTTATTGAACCTGCTGTCTGGAATAATGTAGAATTCCGTAATGGTTCGGTTCATGTTTTAAAAAGCCTCACAGAAAACCCGGACATGAAGGCTGTTGAGGCGGAATTCTTGTTTTTGACGGAAGCTGTCGCGGCGTCGGGAGTTGATGTCCTGGTGCATCCATTCCGTATTTTCCGCCGTCGCGGTTTAGCTTTACCGAGCCATCTTTTCGCGACGGTCGTCGATATTTTAAAACCTTATGATACGGCGGTCGAAATAAATTATCATACCAACGAACCGCCGCCGGAATTTTTCCGCATGTGTATCGAAAATGGTATTAAATTGAGTTTAGGAAGTGATGCGCATAATCTATATGAAGTCGGTGAATTTTACGCCCATTTAAAGTTTTTGCAAAAAATTGCGCCTGATTTCGATTTGCACGATTTGTTAATCAGTTGATATAAGTTAAGTTATAGTAAATAAGGTATGAGAGGTTTTATGTCTGATTTGATACCGATTGAAAGTAAAATACTTGTCATCAGAGGTCAAAAAATTCTGCTTGATTCTGATCTGGCTGTTTTGTATGCTGTCTCTGTTGGAAGGTTAAATGAAGCTGTTAAAAGGAAAATTAAAAGATTCCCTTCAAATTTCATGTTTCAACTTAATAATAAAGAGGTTACAGATTTGAAATCGCAATTTGCGATAGCAAAGGCTGGTCGTGGCGGACGTAGAACCCCTCCTTATGCTTTTACTGAGCAGGGAGTAGCAATGCTCTCCAGTGTTTTGAATAGTGAACGGGCAATACAGGTCAATATTACGATAATGAATACTTTTGTAAAAATGCGTGAATTGCTTTTGAATAATGTAAAAATGGCGGAAAAACTGAGAGAAATTGAAGATCGTATAGACACTCAGGAAATGAATACTATAATTATCATGGACAAATTAAGAACATTGACTAATCCGGCACAGAAGACACCAAGAAAAATAGGCTTTAACACTAAGAAATAAACTACGCCCATTTAAAGTTTTTAAAAGAAATTGCGCCTGATTTCGATTTATGTGATTTGTTAATCAGTTGATATAAGTATAATAGCTTATCTATAATGCCATAAAGCCATCGAATATTTGTTAAATCTTTATGACAATATTTCTATATTTCATCACTTTAAGTAATTCTATAAACAAAACCTTCTTGACAATATAAGTCGGTGATACCTTTATTTATTTATAATTAAAAACTAGAAAGAGATGTATATATGGAAAAGTTTTTAATATTTACGATTAGGGCATTTGTCCGGTAGGTGTAAAAAACCTTGAAAAGCTGGCGTTTAAACCTTTATTAAAGTTTTAACAAAACAAAGAAAAAGGAGCAAACGCCATGGGACAAAATACAATCAAATGTCGCGAAGCG
>DAOWBJ010000127.1 GCA_030634125.1 Victivallales bacterium | reverse complement strand
TATACCTTTTAAAAAATAATAATTTAAATAGTTCAACCGCATAACCTAAACCTTCCTGGGTTTGAAATCAACATACAGGAGCTCTTTTTTACTGATTTTATTTAAAACAAGCATGTTTTTGCATAAATAAATATTGAAATCACGTTTATTAGCGAACTATTAAGCAGCAAGGCGTCTGTAATTTTTCTTATGGTAGTGCCAGATGCGGCTCGCATCGGCACATAAAGATTTAAACCGGGCTGTAATCCTGGAAGTTGTCAAAGATATTTGTCGCGGAGCAGGCTGCTCCAGCGACTACTTTTGAGCCCATCAATCAAAGAAATTCCGCCCATGCTATTGACTTCTTTGCTACCCTGCTGTACTTTAATTTAGATTTTTATATAATGGGGAATATATATGAGCATCAAGAGCGATGAAATAGCTGATTTTTTCCGACAATTGTCACTTCTGGTTAAATCAAACCTGCCGCTGCCGGAAAGCCTCAGTAATATCGCGGATAATACCGGCAAAAATGAATTCCGGCGAATTATCGAGGATATTGCCCGTCATGTAGCGAACGGCTCAAAATTTTCCGACGCGGTAAAGGAACATGCTTTTTATTTTTCGGAATATCAAATCAAGATGATTGAAACCGGCGAACGCACCGGTTCGCTCTCCGAGGTTCTCAAAGAGATTGCCACTACCACCCAGGTCAATAACCGGATCGCCAATATTTTCCGCTCCGCCGCTTTTTATCCATTGTTTATTATTTCTTTCGCTCTCGCTCTGGTGTTGATCATGAGCTATTTCATTGTCAGCGAATTCAAACAGATATTTGATGATTTACTGCAGGGAGAACCTTTACCACAGATAACACAGTATAGTATTAATATATCCAAATTTATCATAGAAAACCCGGCGACGGCCGTTGCTCTGGTGCTTTGTGTTCCTGTATTCGGCATCTGGCTGCTCGGACCGAGTGTTTCCGCGCGAAAACTATTGATGGCATTTATCAAGATCATGCCGTTTTCCAAGGAAGTTTTTAATAATTTAATAATGGCTCGCTTCTGTATGACCTGGGCGACGCTGCTGGACAGAAAAATCAGTGACGCCGACTGTTTCAGAATGCTTGCCGAAAGCATTGGCGACAATTCACTGAAAAAAACTTTTTATAAAGTTTCGGAGGCAATCGAGAACGGTGCCGACACTGCCGAAGAGCTCAAAAATACCGGCGCGGTTTCACATCTTATTCCAATGATAATCCAGCATGCTGACGAAAGCGAACTGCCCGAGGAATTACGGTCGCTGGCTGAACTGTTCTGGGGTAAAGCAAGTGCGGGCAGTAAAAAATTTGAGGTGGCCTGGCAGGCCGTGCTTATTGTTGTCATTTCTGTTTTTGTAGGCGCGGTAGTTATGTCCCTGTTCCTGCCGCTGACTAAAATTATTCAAAAATTAGGTTAAGCTATGATCAACGAATTTGAACTTCATAATTTCTCCTTGCCGGCCTTATCAGACAAGGCGCACATGCACCTTCACGGATATGTGTCCGATTTGACAGCCACCCTTGCCTGGGCCGTGAAACACGATATTCCATTTCTTGAAGCATTGGCGGAATATGTGCCGAAAAACAAGAAATGGGGTCCGCCGGTCAGTTATGCCAAAATGGGGAAGAAATCATTTTTGGATATAAATATAATCGGCCGAATGCCGTGGCAGAGATTCATGGATAAATTAAAAGACGGTCAGCCCTTAAGTTCGGCGCTAAGTGAATTCAAGAGACAAATTCCGAATTATATTTTGATGGCAATTAAAGAAGCTGAAACTAAAAACAATCTGAAAATCACATTGCCGCTGCTGGCGGAGCGTCTTCATGACACTGAAAGTTCTGCCCGTGACTGGAAGACAACACTGGCTTATCCTCTGGTCCAGCTCACTACAATGGCTTTTATCATTACCGGGTTAATGATATTTATTATTCCGAATTTCACAAAAATATTTGATGATTTGCTCCAGGGAGAACCTTTACCGGAAGTTACACAGTTGGTTATCAATACAAGTTTTTTTGTTAAAGAACATTTTTCTATAATAGTTTTCATAGTTATAATTTTATTTTCTCTTCTCTCAATAACATCGCGCCGGGGATTACTATCCAGCATTTTATTCCCGCTGCCTTTTATCGGGCGTAGGGTCAAGTTGTTTGTACTTTATGACATCGCTAAAAGCATGAGTTGTTTTATGACTACCGGTAATGATATATTGTATGCGGCGGAATCGACCATGCATTGCCAGAAATGCATTCAGGCAAGGATGAGGCTCAAAAAATTTATTGCCGCCGTGAGAGCGGGCAGTAATTGGGTGGACGCCTGGGAACGGCATATGAACTTAGGTTCGCCGATTCATTTATGGATGCTGCGCAATGCCGCCTCAAGAGAAAAAGTCGCCGAAGGATTTGTTCACTTGCAGAACTGGCTGGGTGAAGAACTTCATTTTTTCTCCAGCAAATTCAAATCTGTTTGTGAATTATTTCTTACCCTGGGTAACGCGATAATTGTCGGAACTATAGTTATTGCGCTATTTATGCCGTTAACAAGAATAATTTGGGCTTTAGCATGATGAACAAAAATACGCCAAGCGAATATGTCGATGCGATCCTGATCGACGCGGCGCAAAAAAACGCCAGTGATATCTACTGGCTGCCCGCGAAAGATTTTGTTGAGATCAGGTACCGGGTCAACGGCGTCCAACAAAATACCGACAGGATTGAACGCGAATTCGGCGACCAGTGCATCAGCCGGATAAAGGTGCTGGCCGGACTGTTGACTTACCGCAGCCGGATTGCGCAGGATGGCGCTGTCCGTAATGTGGAAGGTTTGAAGAATGTCGAGTTCCGGGCGGCGGTCATGCCGACTGTGCATGGCGAAAGAATATCCATCAGGGTGCTTGACGGCAACAAACGGACCTTGATGCTCAATGATTTAGGCTTTCAGGTAAAAGTGCTTTCGGAGATAAAACGGCTTTTGACTAAGAGTTCAGGCATGATTATCCTGACCGGCCCGACCGGATGCGGCAAAACCACAAGCATTTACGCAATGATCCGGGAGCTTTTAAAAGAGCGGCAGGATCCGGCATCCATTATTTCCATTGAAGACCCGGTGGAATGTGAGATAGAAGGAATTTCGCAGGTGAATTTGAACCGTTCAAACGAGGAATGGAACTACACGGCGGCACTGAAAGCCGCTCTGCGGCAAGATATAAAGACCCTTGTAATCGGGGAAATGCGCGACCGGGAAGTCATGAAGATCGCATTGGACGCCGCTTTGACGGGACATCGGATAATCACGACCTTTCATGCCGGTGATATCGCGTCAGTTTACGGGCGGATCCTCCATCAGGACTTTGAACCATTCATGGTCGCCGCCGCTATAAACGGTGTGATCTCACAACGGCTCGTTATGAATTATGCTGAAGACAACAGAATTCCGGTCGCGGCGATTTTTGAACCGGATGATTCCTGGCGGGACTTTATAACAGACAATCCCGGCTTAGTCGGAATCAGGGAAAAACTGCGAACATACCCGGGAAGCAATTTAAAATCAATTCTAAAAGACTTAGCGTCCCAAAATATAATTTCAATCAAGGATTCGGTGATTGACTAATGATAAAGCTAAAAAAACAATATTTTACCATGATTGAGATAATAGCCACGCTGGCGGTTCTAGCAATATTGTTCTCAGCTTTCGCTGCCGCGATCAACAGTGTCTACCGGGCAAACAAAACTTTTATCAGCGAAAGCAAAGCCGTACTGGTACTCGACAATGTCATTGAACGGCTCAAGGGGAGAAAAAACGTTTCCACGGAAGAAATAAAAAGAGTGTTGCTTAATGAATTTCAACGCAGCGATCTCGGGAAGGGCAAACAGCACCTTGCCGCAGGCGTGAAGCGGGACGGAAATCTTGTAATCTCTATAAGCAGAGTAAAAGACAAAAGATTATTAGCGGAGGTTAAATTATGAAAAAAATCCGCAATTTATATCCGTATACACTGGTGGAAGTCCTGTGCGTGATATTTTTTCTGATCTTGATTTCCGGATTCGCTTTCAAATATTATTATCACTTTCAATATTCATATCGTTCTTCCATCGATAACTCAATCAGGATGCGACGCGTCATGACTATCAGCGAACGCTGGAAAAAAGTTTTCGAAGGCACTTTCATACAAGCACCGGTAATTGAAAATGGAAAGATTATTTTCAACAAAAACGATTATGCCGCACTGGTGGAAAACCAGATAATCATTCACCGCCGTAAAAAAACATATTCACTGCGTCTTCCCAAAAATACAAGTGCCGCTTTCGCCATTGAAAACGACCCGCACGGCAGCTGTCTGATAATTTTAAACCTGAACTGGAAATACAGTCATTCGTCAAACAGGAATGCACCCGGCAAGACACATACTGTTAGAATAATATCGGCAGTCACAGTAGAACATGGAGACAAATCTCATGAATAAAAAGACTCATGACGCGCATTCGAATGAAAAAGGAATGGGAATGATCATGGTGCTGATGTTCACCGCTGTTTTACTTATTCTCGCCGCGACAACATTCAAAATCAGCTATTCGCTGCATAAGCAAAATCAACAAGCTAAAGCCATGTTACAGAAAAAAGCGAATTTGCTCAATATTCAAAAATTAAAAACAACTTCAAAAAAACATGCCAAAAACATTTATCCGCCAGATGCCGACCCCGGCTGCCATACCGGTTTAAGTTTGATTGACGCGATCAGAATTATGGAAAATAAATTTTAATCTGATTGACTATTAATATATTTCTGTTATCATATTCTTAATAGATTTGTTGTTAGTCATACATTAACAAACAGGTATGAAATATGAAACCTAAAATAGATCCTCTTTTTCTTTCAAATTCTAAAGGCGAAAAAATTGCGGTATTGCTCAAGCTGGAAGAATTTGAACAAATAATGGAACAACTCGAACCCGCGGAAGCCGTACCTGAACCGAAAGTTACTCACAAGAAAGTAAAAGTAGAAGTAGTTTCCGAGAAGGAAAAAACGAAAAAAAGTTCTAAAAATACAAATACAAAATTAGTTTTTGGAAAAACAGAAGCAGAATTGGAGTTTGAAAAATCAGAAGCGGCGATGGAGCTTGAAAAGTCAGAAGCAGAAGCTGAAACGAAAATAAAGCCCAATAATTTTTATACGAAATCCATCATCCATGAGCCTGTTGCTTTTGAAATGCAGGATGAATTTTGTTCCGCAAAAGGAGTTTTACTGCCTGACGGGAGAAACTTTAAAGTTCTTCGCGGCTCGAAAGCTTCGGGAATTGTCGATAAAAAATTGTCGGATGATATATGCTATCTCCGTGAAGAGTTAAAAATGCTTCAAGTTCTCGTAAAAGATACGGCCCGTGGCGATATGATTTTTACGCGCGATTATGAGTTCGATAATCCCACTGATGCCGCCAGTACGATAGCCGCCAGCCCCCGGGACGGCGGTCACTACTGGATAGCCTCAGAAAACGGCAAACCAATGAGACAATATTAATCACTTAACATCAACTTGTTAATTGGAGGAGAGATAAAATAAACAACAAAATCTTAAACTCAAATTATTGCATCAAAAAGACAGCTCTAAGGCAATTTTCGCTAAATACTTTATGCTGTAATAGATTAAAAATAAACTATTTGCGTTTTTTATTAGAGTGGCTGACCCCAACCCGGGATTTTTTAAATTTAAACGTCTAACGTTCCGGTAAACAATCCGGTCCGCCCTGAGCGTGAGTCATAAAGGGTTGGATCCTTCTCGAAGGATAACCACAGTGGCTGTTATAAAACAACAACTTGAACACGTGACAGGTAAACT
>DAOWBJ010000013.1 GCA_030634125.1 Victivallales bacterium | reverse complement strand
TCATTACCGCAAACCCAGCTCAGACGCCAGCCGGTCATATTGAAGCCTTTGGACATGCTGTGCAGTTCGACGGCAACATCTTTCGCGCCCGGTATTGACAGAATACTTAAAGGTTTGCCGGTAAAATTGAGCGGTGCGTAAGCCGCGTCGGAAATAATCAGAATATTGTTATTTCGCGCGAAATCAACCACTTTGGTGAAGAATTCTTCAGTAGCTGAAGCCCCGGTCGGATTGTTGGGATAGTTTAAATAAAGTAATTTGGCGCGTTTGCGTTGGTCCGCGGTAAGGGAATCAATATCCGGCATGAAACCGTTTTCTTCCAGTAAAGGCAGGTTTACTACTTCGCCCTGGAAGTATTTGGTCCATGTTCCCATTACGGGGTAACCGGGGACGGTCATAATGCAGATGTCGCCGGGATTGATAAAGCAGGCGGGAAGCAGACTCAAAGCTGATTTACTGCCGATAGCGTGAACGATTTCAGTTTCCGGATTTATATCCACATTATACAGTTCTTTCATATACTTGCCGGCGGCATGCGTGAATTCATTAATGCCGTTGTCGGTATATGTGCGGTTTTCCCAGACTTTAACTTCTTTAGTCAAAGCTTCGATTACTTCAGGGAAAGCGGCTTCGTCAGGTTCGCCGACACCCATATCTATTAATTTTACATTGGGTTTAGCTGTCTGCGCGGCGCGTTTGGCGCGTTTGATTTTTTCAAACTTATAGATAGTTGTGTCTTTACCAAATTTGTTGCCGCCGACTCGTTCCGCGAAGTTTTCCTGTAAAAAACTTTCTTTCATGTGAATATCCTTATTTTTTCGAATTTATTTTCGCAATTTACGATTTTTGCTATATTCTAATAGTTTGTACAAATACAACCAAAAATGTTCTTTTTCAATTAGTATGCTGATAAGTTTATTAAAAAATTGGAGTTAAAGTATATATGGAAAAAATAATTATTGACGGAAAAGATTTTGAAGCGTGGCGGATTCCTACGGAATCGGCGGCGATTTTATTAATTAAAGCTGTTCACGGTTTTATCGGCTGCGGCTATTTCGATGTGGAAACGGCGAACAAACTGCAGGAGCATGCAGGTATTGTTACGGGAGTAAAAACTTTTGACGATATGCTAGAAGCTAAAATTATCAAATGCAGCAATTCCGCCGAAACCGTAGGCGTGCGCATAGGCATGACCGGGCGTGAAGCCTTGTTAAAATTAAATTGAAAAGTGAAAGTTGAAAATGAAAATTATTGCAGATGATAAAATACCGTTTTTGAAAGGCGTACTGGAATCCCGCGCGGAAGTAGTTTACCTGCCGGGGGCGAAAGTAACACCCGCGGACGTGAAAGACGCGGACGCGATTATTACCCGTACCCGTACTAAATGTAACGAAAAGCTTTTGAGTGGATCGACGGTTAAATTTATTGCTGCCGCGACTATTGGTTTTGATCATATTGATACTGGCTGGGTGGAGGCAAACGGTATTGAATGGACCAACGCTCCCGCTTGTAACTCTTCATCTGTGGCACAATATATAAGTTCTGTTTTATTGAATCTCGCCTGTAAATATGAAATTTCCCTGCGCGGTAAAACGCTGGGTGTGGCGGGTGTGGGAAATGTCGGTTCGAAAGTCGCTAAAGTCGGAGAGGCTTTAGGTATGCGCGTGCTGCTCAACGACCCGCCACGGGCTGATAAAGAAGGAACTGACGCTTTTGTGGATTTCGCGCAAGTCGTTGCTGAATCAGATTTTATCACCATGCATGTGCCTTTGGATAAAAATGGAAAATATCCGACGTACCATTTAGGGAATAGTGAATTATTTAAAGCGATGAAAGACAGCGCGTTTTATATTAATTCTTCACGCGGCGGAGTTTGTGACAATCCGGCTTTGAAAGAAGCTTTGAAACGGCAGGATGTTGCCGGCGCGGTTCTGGATGTCTGGGAAAATGAACCTGATTTGGATTTGGAATTACTGGATTTAGTTGAATTCGGGACGCCGCATATTGCGGGATATTCCACTGACGGCAAAGCCAACGGAACCGCTATGAGTGTCAACGCGCTTTCTGAATTTTTCGGATTAGATTTTGCCGACTGGTATCCCGCTGATGTGCCGGTGCCGAAAAACAATTCGTTAAGGATTTCCGGCGAAGGCAGTTTTGAAGAAAAAATGCTTGCGGCTGTGAGCTTATCATATAATATTAAGGACGACAGTGATCGTCTACGGAATTCCCCGGAAACTTTTGAAAAACAGCGCGGGGATTATCCGCTGCGCCGTGAATTTCCGGTTTTTACAGTGAGATGTTCTGACGAGGAAGTCAGCAAAGCATTAGCGAAACTTGGCTTTGAAATTAAGTAGTCGCGGGAGCAGCCTGCTCCGCGACAAGTATCTTTGAGAATAGTCAGGTTTAAAGCATTATGTGCGGCACTACGAAAAAGAAAAATATAAGGGAAATATTATGTATAACGCAATTATTTGCCGCTACCATGAAATAGCGATAAAAGGTAATAACCGCTCAATGTTTGAGAAGCGCATGGTTGAAAACATGTATTATCTCTTGCGTAAACTTCATGACATCAGGATCTTACGGGTACGTGGAAGAATATGGGTTGAATTCAAGGATAAAAGCTTTTTCAGCGATGAGCAGCTTGTTCTTATCAAAGAACAGCTTCAACGCGCTTTCGGGCTGGAATCATTTTCGCCGGTAATAATGTGCGAACCGACGATGGAAGCGATGAAAAAAGCGGTGGATAGTTCCTGCCGTTCTTATTTTACGGAAGCATTTGAGAAGAAACCAGTAGTATCTTTCCGAATTCGCGCTAAACGCAGTGATAAGGATTTTGAGCTTGATTCCAAGGGTATTGAAATTGCGTTGGCGGAAGAAGTCGGCAAGGAATATGATTATGATTCTTTAACTATTGATTTGGAAAATGCCGATGTCAGTGTCTGGTGTGAACTGCGTAGTGAATTCGCTTTTGTATATTATGATATTATTCGTGGTCCAGGCGGTCTGCCGGTAGGCTGTAATTCTCCGGTTCTGGCTTTGCTTTCAGGTGGAATTGATTCGCCTGTAGCGTGTTACGAGATTATGAAGCGCGGGTGCCGTTGTGATTTTCTGACATTTCACAGCGCCCCCTATACGCCGCCGGCAACTATCGATAAAGTCCGCCGTATCGGGCATCATTTGAATTTATTTCAACGCCCGGCGCGTTTATTTATATGCAATATCGCACCTCTGCAAAAACTCATCAGGGACAACTGCAATCCTCGTTTCAGAACAGTTTTGTACCGCCGTATGATGTTTCGCATCGCACAGAGCGTAGCTGAGAAACACAAACGTCTGGCATTACTCACTGGCGAAGCGGTTGGTCAAGTTGCGAGTCAGACGATCAAGAATATGGCGACGATCAGTGAAGCGATTGATATGCTGGTTTTGCGTCCATTGGTCGGGTCTGATAAAAACGACGCGGTTGCTCTTGCGCGCCGTATCGGGACATTTGATTTATCCAGCGAACAAGTCCCGGACAGTTGTACGGTTTTCGCACCTTCAAATCCGGCTACGGCGGCACCTCTGCGAAAAATTCTCGAAGAGGAAGCAAGCATTCCTGAATACAAAGACATAATGCAGGAAGTAATCGAAAATATAGAAATGTTAACTCCTTAAAAAATCAGGGGCAAAATGTCAAACAAAACTGAAAATAAAGACTGCAAATGTTCTAATGTTAATTGTTCACGTCATGGTGATTGCGAAAAATGCCAGGCATATCACAAAAGTAATGGTTCCCGCACCAATTGCGGTAAATAATCAATTATGACACCCTAAAATAAACTAATTTTTTTCCTTTGTTATCTTGTATAATAGCCTTATTCGTTCTATTTTGTATAAATAGAAATATTCAATAGCGTTGATTTAATTTAAATAAGGAATAATTATATGAATATGAAAAAGAAGAAGATGTTTATATTGGTTTATATTGCGCTCGCGCTACTCTTTGCGGTGCTGAGTGTCTCGTTAAGTTCTTATTTTTACGATAATTCATTAGCTTTCCGCAGTTTGTTTGAAGGCGATAACGGCGCGGCTATCGGAGCGGTGCCCAAGGGCGCGGGATTCGCAAGTCAAGCTAAGGCTATGGGGCGAATTTCTTTATATATTTTCAGCGCTATAATCGTGATTCAGTTTCTGGTGCTTTTCCTGGGTATGACTGTTTTGCGCTTTATTGATAAAAGTAATGACTCTATTGAAGTTAAACTGGCGCGTCTGCATAATGCCGATATATTTCTTGACCTGCCGTTGTATGTCGGGTTGCTTGGGACGGTTGCCTCGTTCATTATTATGACTTTTAATCCTCAGACAAGCCGACTGATAGCGTATTCATCAACTTTGATTGGTATTATTATCAGTGTCTTTCTGCGGACAACTATGTTATTTCCGATTAAACAACACTTAGTTACCGAAAAAGCTAAATTGAGTGGAGATTAAATTGTGAATCATTCGATACTTGTAGTTATCTGTGACTTCCTGGTATTGTCGGTTTTGTCGCTCAGTCTGGGCGTAGCGCCTATGAACTCAAGTTTTACCGGGCGGGGAACACGAATAGATGATTATACCGCCAATATTCTGCTCGATGAGTTGAAAGCTAAATCCGTGCAGTTGTCAAAGGCCCGCGATGCTTTGTTAAAGGCGCAGCGCAAACTCGGTTATGCGGAAACCCGCTCAAAGCGAGTCAAAAAACTTGATGCTGACCTGGCGCAGGTTCAATCCCGCCTGAATTACCTGGAAGTTAAGTTAAAAAAACGTAAAGGCGAGATAGGTACACTATCCAAAGAAAAACTTTTAGCTCGCTTGGAAAAAGAAGGCATCAGGCGTTTGAAGGTTGTGACGGAAATGTCGGAAGCGAAAGCCGCTTTGCAATTTGAACAGTCTAAAAATAAAGAACTTCTTGATAATATGACTGCTTTGCGTCAGGACGCGATGCGGCGTGATGACGAGTTGACTGAAAAGAAAACTTTGCTTGACGAACGCACCCGGCGCTTAAAATCAATCTCAGATAAATTACAGAAAACAGAGTCTGTTTTGGGTTCCGCAAAAGGAAATTTAACAAAGCTGAAGTCCGCTTTAAGTTCTACAAAAGGAGACTTGAAGAGTTCTAAACAGTCCTTAGACGCGACTAAAACCCGCCTTAAGGATATTGCTGTGGAGTTGACAGGAACCCGGGGGCGGGAAAAAGCTACGCTTCTGGATTTATCATACGTTCGCGGACGTCTCAGCGCGACTGAAAAGGAACTCGCGGAGAGTCGAAGCCGTTTGACTAAAAACCAGAAATATGCGGCTGTTAGTGAACTGGAGCTGAAAGAAGCGCAGAAAAAAATCACCACTTTGCAAAATATTCTGAAGAATGCCGTCGGGGATTTATCTAAAACCCAGCGGGAGCTGAATGTATCCAGGACAAAAGCAAAAACCGCGGCTGAAAAGCTCATGAAAATATCCACTAAAGAGAAAGTTACGCAACTAGCTTTGAGAAGTATTAAAGAATCTCTGGGTGATGCTGTTCAAGGAGGGCTCCAAAACGATGCTTTGGAAAAATATTCGCTGTCCGCGGTAGTATTGAAAATGAATGTTCAGGAAAAACGTTTTTTGATAGATTACAAAAAGAGCGGAACATTTTACTTGCCGGAGGTTATGGTCGGGGGTAAGAGATATTTAATTTCATCTCTCGATTTGCTTAGCGGCATGAGAAGATTAATTACAAAATCTTCCAAAATCAATAAGTTAAGTTACATGGTTGGTAAACCTAAAAATGGTGAAAAGCCGCTTAGAATCAAAACTCCTTTATTGTCTTTGAAAGCGGATAGTCGCGTCTGCCTGTTAGAAGTTCCGGCAATAAGAAAAAATTCTGTAGAATTATTAACTTACGGCAGCTTGAGAAAACGTGGTTTGCAAAATTTGACCCTGTTCAAATATACGACCTTCGGAGAGGACTCAAGCAGCTTGGACGGACGTTGTTCATTAGGCTTGAAAAAAGGCGATAATTACTTGTATATCCGTAATTCTGTACTCAAGAGCGCGGTTCAGTTGAAAGCTGAAGTCGGTGATTTTATAATGACTAAACAAGGTATGTTTGTCGGTATTGCGGTGGAAGTGGAGAATTTCAACGCTGGTCGTCAGCAACGAGTTAAGTGTTTTGTCTTTTCTGATGATTTCAGTATTAAAGACGCTGCTAAGATTCCTTTGACTAAACGTTCTGGAGCTGAATATTTTAGTGACTTTGCTGAGGCTGTCGCGAAAATAAATTCTCAATTAAAACATTTAGATCGAATCAAAAGATCCAGAAGATCCAATTAACCCGAAACTATAATTAATTTTATTTTTCAAAGCTATGAAATTATGAAGAAAAAAGAAGACAAGGTGGTAGATGATACAACTCTGCCTGGAGAACAAGATGAGACTTTAAGCTTTTCCAAAGTAAGTGAGGGGGACGCCGAGGCCGTTAATGTTGATGAAATGACCAAACTTCTTAATCTTGATACTGAAAATAAAAGTATCAATCGTTATACTCATATAAAAACCATCGGTCTGGGTGGAGTCGGAGCAGTGCTCTCCGCTTATGAACCTGAACTTAACCGTGAAGTAGCAATCAAGATTTTACGTCCGGCTTTCCGCAATAAAGCGGATTCCCTCAAACGTTTTGTTCGAGAAGCACGAGCCACCGCGCATATTGAACATCCTAACATTGTCCCGGTCCATCAACTCGGGGTGTTTAGTGATAACGGCGTGTTTTTTTCAATGAAAAAAGTGGACGGCAGGGATTTGCGTTCGGTGATACGCAAGCTAAGTGAGGGGAATAAAGAATTTTTAAAAAAATATACTAAGCGTCAACTGCTGCAGATTTTTGTCTCTATCGGCAATGGAGTTGCTTATGCCCATAGTAAAGGAATTATTCATCGTGACTTAAAACCCGCGAACATTATGCTTGGAGATTACGGTGAAGTCATGGTGACGGACTGGGGACTGGTCAAATATCATTCAGAAAAAGACAGTTCCAGGGAAGAATGGCATGTTGATTTAGATCCCGACTTCTCGACTGTCGGGCATGGTGACGCCATGTCTACAATACTGGGATCTGTCAGCGGCACGCCGGCCTATATGGCGCCGGAGCAGGCGGACGGGCGTACTGAGGATATTGATGAACAAACTGATTTGTACAGTTTAGGAGCTATTCTGTATTCAATGCTGACCTGGCAGACGGCTCCGTTTGAATCTCCGATGACTACCAATCAGGTTCTGAAAAATGTGGTTTCAGGGAATTTTAAACGCCCGCGCAAACGAGCTCCTAAACGTAAGATTTCGCGTGATCTCGAGGCTATTTGCTTAAAAGCTATGGCTCGTAAAAAAAAGGATCGCTATAAAAGCGTGGAACGCTTAGTCCGGGATGTAAAAGATTATCTGGAAGGTTACCCGGTGGCGGCTTACAGGGGCTCATTAGCAAGGCGTTTATTTAAAATTATTCGCCGCCGCCCGCTTATTCCATCAGCGGCAGTTGTTGCGTGTTTTACTTTTCTGGGAGTTATCGGGGTGCTTTATTTTGAAAATGAATCCCGTATATCCAACCTGAAGAATTTTGCTCAATATAGTGTAGAGAAGGGTAACGAATATTATTTTAAAGCTTTGCAGTCTTATCAAAAGATGCAGGAAGAATACAAAAAGACAACAGGCGAAACCTCTTACAAAAAAATTAATAAATTTTATGCCGATTTTAATCGTTATAAACTGGAATTTAACAGTAATTATAATGTGGCCGCGCAGTTTCTTTTTCAGGCAGAGGACTTGAGCGGGAAAAACCCTGAAATCAACAAAGAATTATTGAAAGTATTGAAACAGCAATTGAATTTTAGTCTGCTCACCGGGAATTACGAGGAGACGAAAGGCTTAGTTAAGCAATTGAGATTAAGAAGGCACAGTGTCTTTGGTGAGATTGTCGATTCTGACAAAAAGAAATATGAACAGATAAAAATGATTATTCGCAACGAAGGAATTATCAAAATTAATTCTATACCCGACGGAATTGGAATATATTATGAGACTTTCAATGATGAAAGTACGGGGGGTATAGAGAAAAAGAGAATTTTTATGGGAAAAACCCCAATTGAAAAGAAAATTCCCGCGGGCAGTTATTTGTTATTTCCAGTCGGTAAAAATATGGATAGGATCAGGTGCCCTGTTCAAGTATTGTGTGGACAAACCAATTCTGTCGAGATAAACGTACCTTATAAAATCCCTGACGATATGTGTTATATCCCGTGGGGTAAATTTTACTTCGGAACCAGAAACAGTTTAAATCGTATGAAGGAAACTTTTCTGCCCGCATATTTTATAAGTCGTTATGAAGTTACTTTTGAGCAGTATTTAGTGTTTTGGAAATCTTTAAAATCTCCTTTGAGCAAAAAACGCTGCCAGGCTCGTTATCTTTTTAGCAACGGCGATTTTAAATACCTTGCGGCTTGGGATGAAAATGGTAAATTACATAAAGGATTTGAACTGAACATGCCGGTTGTCGGAATTAGCGGTAAAGCCGCGAAAGCATATTGTGCATGGTTGAGCAAAAAACTTGGAGTCCCCCTGCGTCTGCCGACTAATTTAGAATGGGAAAAAGCCGCGCGCGGTGTGGATGGCAGAATGTTTGCCTGGGGCAACGCGCATAAATCGGAAGCGGCATTGTGCTGGGATAATAAAGCGGGCAGAAAAAAGTATCCTATAGCAGCTCCAGTAGGTTCTTTCCCTGAAGATAAGTCTATTTACGGAGTAATGGATATTATTGGCAATGTTCACGAATTCACTACAGAAAAAGTAAATAACGGTAATGTTTTTGTTGTCAAGGGCGGTAGTTTTCTGTCCAGATTATTATTTTCACACTGCGGATATTCAACTCACAGCGATGGCAAAAGCGAAAATGATATTGGATTCCGCTATGTAATGTCAATCAAGAAAAAATAATATCAACTTACATCAAAGGCGAAGATGCGTGATATTTCTGTTTGCCTTGTTTTCTGATAGACTGTTCCGGGGTGCGCTGTTGGTTTGATGTAAAGCTGTAATCTGGCGTTCATGGCTGTTCAAATTTTCACCCACCGCGTTGCGGCGGGCTACGTTGAATAACCCCGTCGGGGTTAATAAATTGGAAATATATTGATGGATATAAAAGCTGAAAGAGTATTGGTTACCGGCGGCGCGATTCGCATAGGACGTGCTGTTTGCATTGCTTTTGCCGGAGCTGGTGCTCAAATCGTCATTCATTGCAATAAATCTCTTGAGCAAGCTCAAGAACTGCTTGCCGCCCTGCCCGGCTCCGGTCATCAAGTTCAACAATGTGATTTGAATTCTTCTGAGGAAACCGCAAAACTATTAAGTCGCAGCGGTCAAATCGACATTTTGATAAATAACGCCTCTGTTTATTATCTTGACAAAGAAGATTCTAAAGCAAAAGAGCAGATGCAAGTCAATTATTCAGCCCCGGTATCGTTAATGAAACAATTTGCCGAACAAGGTTTAAACAATGGCTGTATCATAAATTTTCTCGACGCTGAAGAAACAGATTCTCTAAATTCCTATTCAAAATCAAAACTAGCTCTACGCGACGCGACCTTAGGCGCAGCATTAAAATACGCACCCAAAATCCGCGTCAACGCCATAGCTCCCGGTCCCGTCCTGCCGCCGGCAGGTCATGATGGACCCGGAATGCGGGAAATCCTGAAAGAAGTACCATCAGGACATCAAATACCCTTGAAAGACATCACCAACGCCTGTCTATTCTTAATTAAAAACGAATCCTTAACCGGACAAATCATCTACGTCGACGGCGGACAACATTTAGTTTAATTAAAAAAGATTGGAGAACACGAAAAATGACAAAACGTAAAAAAAAATGTATTGTTACCTACGCCAGCAGTTGGAGTGCTCTGGCTGCCGCCAGAAGTCTTGGGGCAGAAGGTATTGAAGTTATAATCGGCGATAGTAACCTGATGGCTCCGGGCAGCTTTTCTAAATACAGCAAACATTTCTTTCTCTATCATAATCCTGAAAAACACCCGGAAAAATATTTAAAAAAACTCGTTCAGGTCGCGAAAAAACATGGCGGGGAAAATGTTGACCTGGTACTTATGCCGCTCCATACCGACTGCTTCGTAGTCGCGGCGAATCAAGATCTTTTCAAGGGCATAGCCAAAATAGCTTTGCCGAGTTTTGAACAAATAAAACTCGTCGGCAACAAAGCCTTACTCGCGAAATTTTGCGATGAACATGATATTCTTATTCCCAAAACATGGCAGCCTGACACACTTGAGGAGTTTGAAGCAAAAATTGATGATTTCAAGTTCCCGGCTTTCATAAAATTACAGGAATCAAACGCTTCATTGGGCTTGAAAAAAGTCAAGAATCCTAAAGAAGCAAGAGAATTTTTTAAATACTCTATTAAAGACAGCAAACTTAAAGAAGGAAAAGGCGAATATCCAATTATACAGGAAGCCGTGGATGGTGATGATTTCTGTTCGACATTCCTGTTCAATCACGGCAAAAAGAAAGCTTCAATGACTTACCACAACATTCTGGATTACCCCCGTAACAGCGGAATGGGAGGATTGCGTGAAACTGTTGACGCCAGTGGAATGGAAGAGATCGGCGCTAATTTACTGCACTTACTCAACTGGCACGGCGTAGCGGAAATTGATTTCCGCTGGGACGGCAGGAACAAACCTTATCTGATTGAAATAAATCCCCGCTTCTGGGGAGGATTGGGACAATCCATCGCCGCGGGCTGGAGCTATCCCAACATGTTATTTCAACTAGCTGTAGATGGAGACATTGCTCCCGCGCACCCAAAGGCAAAAGACACAAAAACCTTTAACCCATGCCTGACTTTCCTGCTGATGGTTCAGGAGTTTAAGGAAGCAAAACACCCTATTGACGAAATAGAAGCGGCGTTTCACGCGCTCAAAATACACTTCAAGGATCATCACATCCATTCTATGGAGAAATTCATAAAACAGTTAGGGAAAGCGACTAATCCTGTTGACCGCTTCAAAGCTGTTGAGGAAGTCATACATGCAAAACGCGGTTCTATAAATGAAATGTTCAACTGGAAAGATCCTCTCCCGGTGCTGGGACTGCTTTATCCGATAGCGGTATTTTTGAAACACGGCAGAATTAACTCAAAAATGCTGGTTTCAGAATCCAAAATCGAAAAAGTTGAATTAAAAGAAGATAAATAGCTTCTATGTTAAAAATATTACTTTTATTACTGGGTATCACAGGCTTCCCGTTAATTATCCTGATTTCACCGCTGATACTGCTGTTTCGCTTCGCTAACCGGCGCGGTCCGAAAATTGGCGTAGCGGTATCTTCCAACTGGCCTTATTATATGCAGTACCTTCGCCTGCCATATGATTTCGCAGTCTGGCGCGCCGGCGGCAGAACTCTTACCATAGCACCTTCTGATCTTCCGAATCTGGAAAATATACTTAATGACGTTGACGGAGTTATTTTAACCGGCGGAGAGGATATTGATCCTCAATTGCATGACGGCACACCCACTGCTCATGATCTACTAAGTTCCCGGCGGGATAAATTGGAATTAAAAATACTGGATAAAAATGAAAAACTGGACTTGCCGTTACTTTGCATCTGCCGGGGCTGTCAACTTTTGGCTGTACACAAAGGCGGACACCTGAAAAATCTGGAACAGCATAAACTTGGAACACACATTGCAAGAATTTATCCTGATACCAAGCTGTATGACATTTTGCAAAAAGACAAGATCAAGATACTTTCGATTCATCATCAGGCGGCTGGCGCGGCAAGCGGCCTGAAGGTAAGTGCTTTTTCTATTGACGACAACAACATTGAAGCAATGGAATGCCCGAAAGCTTACTGGACCATCGGAATTCAATGGCATCCTGAACTCCTGGCTCATCTATGTAAATACAATCAGAAGATATTCAACACCCTCATAAAAAAAGCGGCCGCTGTTCGCGACCGCCAATAAAAATAATTTACAACTCTCAATTTTCAATTCCTATATCTTGCTTCCTTTGCGCAGCAATCTACTTAACTTCCAGATCAGCAACGCTGACTCGACCTCGCAGCCGCTATCATCATAGTTGTAATAATATCCCAGCATCGCTAAATATTTCCCGTTCGCGCAAAGCTGGAGCGAATTCATCCTGACTCCGCTGCCGGGTTTTAATAATAGAAATATTTCCCCGGTTCTAATATTTACCATGCTCAAATAACCATCGGCTGTGACACAAAGTAATTTGTCGCGATTTACCGGTATCATGTCAATAACATGAGCGTCAATACTTTTTCCCTGATCTCCCTTAGAATAATTAGCTGAATGCATATTAATCATATTGGCTGGTTCAGGCTGCACGCAACGCGGTCTAAGCATATCATGCCAGTCAAAAACCGCTAACTGTCCATAGCCGCCCAAAAACAAGCGATTGCCATCAGTGCTGAACTCCGCGGTACTTTTATCAACATACAGCTCCAAGCTGTGGTTTGAGTATTTCTGCATAATATTAAACCACTTCAGCTGTTCCGTCCATTCCGCCGTTTTTACAAGCGCGAGCGTATTTAAATCGATAATCCTGTAACGCTCTGGTTCAATTAAAACAAGATAAGGATCTGTCGGATGCCGGGCCCAACCCAAAATTTTCTTACTTGAGCTGATCAAGCGGCTTTCATGCCGCTCTTCAGGATATGAAACGATTAGTTTGTCAGATAAACTGAACACTACGTCATTGTGAAAAAACACGCCAACTATCGGTGCCGCGTGATGTACTACTTCGCGAAGTTGGAAATTGTCTGAACGCCGGATATCCACCCGCCAGCCTTCGTCATGATAAACCATAGCCAAAAGCTTTTCTGTTTTATTCACAATTATACTGTTGGATTCGCCGGATGCTCGAAGCCACGCGACATTGTCATGCGACATATCGCTCAAGTCAAGCAATTCAAACTCGGTTGGTTCTTTGTCAGTTTTACTATGCCATGCAGTCAACAGGGAGTTCGCGTGATCCATAATTCTGAAATAAGGATACTGCGGATGTTCCTCAAGGCTGCGGTTAAACGTTCGATACGGACGCTGTAATTCGCCATTCTGCGCAGTAAAACACATTCCATCTGTACGGGGACTGATTTTGTCAAGTCTGTTGTTTGCGAAATAACCATAAATAGACTGCGAATCTATACCGGCAGGGGGATACAAATCCCTCTCTGCAGC
>DAOWBJ010000233.1 GCA_030634125.1 Victivallales bacterium | reverse complement strand
TACCATTTTTTGAGGATTGTTTTTTGCGACAAAGACGTGTCAAATTAGATATTTTTGAGTTTAAAAAGTTACAAATAAAAATCTCTTGAGCGTAGGGCTATCAAGGATAGGAGCCCTCTCCAATGGACGAAACTTAAGCGGCTTGCCGCGCAATTAGACCAATTCCATACTCGAAAAGCGAGGCTTTTTGAAAATAGCAAAGCAATTTTTCAAAAAGATGCGAGCGTTCGAGCACCCCATAACTAAATCTTTCCCGCGAGAGCGTTTAATTTTAGTTGGAAAATAATAAATCATTTCACAGTCATCCCATGGGAAATAAAGTATGTTTGCAAAAAGTAGTCACAGGAGCAGCTTGCTACGTGACAGAGACTCCTGGTTGACTAAAGTTATTGACCTTGTCGAGCACAAAGGTCGCGGTGCAAGGCTGCACTCGCAACTACTTAGTTGCTGGAAATGATATATAAATTTACAGTAGACCAAGCTTGGAAATGAAAAATGGGGGTAACGAGAAGTGCGCAAGCGTAAGCTCACTTTGCGAAGGCTGAGACTGAGCGCAGCGAAAGTCAACATTACTCGAAATAGTTAATTCTTAGAAGTTATGGGATGATAGTGAAATCATTTCTTTTTAGTCATTATCATTTCTCTATTTTTTTGACAAAGTCTTCAATCAAAATCATATCATTCTTTTTTGCTAAAAAACAAGTCGTTTAAAGCTCAAACAATATCGAATAGTCAATGTTCCCCTGTATGAGGCTCAAGAGACTTTCGCCCTCCAATAAAATCGTCGCACCGGAGTTTCAACTGGAGTACGAACGCTCACGCGGGAAAGATTTAGTTATGGGGATGCTCGAACGCTCACATCTTTTAAAAATAGCGCACGCTTATTTTTAAAAGCTTCGCTCTTCGAGTATGGAATTGGTCTAATTGCGCCCTCCGCCGCGAAGTTATGGATGGCTTATGTTTCGTCCGTTGGAGATGGACGACCAACGTTCCGTCGTTGGAACCCGTCCGGCGACGCCCCGGTGCGATTTTATTTTTTTACTTACAGCCTTTAAAAGCTGTTATTTGCGAGTATATTTACAGGGTATGGATTTTAACATGTAAAAAAGATTGATTTATGAAAAATTTACTTAAAGAAAAACTTGATGACCATGTGGTTATATTTGACGGCGCGATTGGAACGGAATTCTATAAACGCGACTTCTTTATTAATACCTCCTATGAAAACCTTTGCCTGACCGCTCCTGATGTCGTTTCAGATATTTACCGCTCTTATGTAAAAGCCGGCGCGGAAGTTATTACCGCGAACACCTACAGCGCGAACCGCCACAAACTGAAACAATATGGACTTGCCGATAAAACCGTTGAAATAAACCGTGCCGCGATTAAATTGGCGAAAGCGGAATGCGATGAAGATACTATCGTTGCCGGTTCCATCGGTCCAGTTGGAGAATCCACAAGTCACCATAAGCTCAGCTTTGATGAATCAGTGGAAATTCTCGGTGAACAAATTCAAGCCATACAGGATGACGAAGCGGAGTTTATGTTGTGCGAGACAATTCCTTCTTTAAAGGACACGCAAATCAGCATAACCGCAATAGAAAAATACGCTGTCATCCCGTTCATGTTCAGTTTTACAATAAATCGAGAACTCGAAACTCCGCATGGCGAACCCCTGAAAAAGCTGTTCAAAGCAGTAGATAGTGCTTCAAAAAAGCCTACTGCTATAGGTTTGAACTGCAATATCGGTGCCGACGGCATGCTCGAAGTGCTCGAACAAGTTTTGAAATTGACTGAATACCCCGTCATCGTTCAGCCTAATGCCGGAATGCCCAAACAGGTCGACAACCGCATGATTTACATGTGCAGTCCTGAATATTTGACCACCTATGCGGTGCGCTATATCAATATCGGTGCCAGCGGGGTTGGCGGCTGTTGCGGAACCGGTCCTGAACATATTACCGACATCGCGCGGAGCATTAAACCACTCAGTAAAACTCATGTCGAGTATAATTTGGCTGTTGATGAGGAAATTCCTTTGCGGGAAGCTGTTCCGATGGAACAACGTTCAAAATTCGCTAAAAAACTGGTTCGCGGCGAATTTATTACTTCCGTTGAAATAACTCCGCCGCGCGGGTTTGATTTGACTACGACTATTGAAAAATCCATAAAATGCAGAGAAGCAGGCGTTGACGCGATAAATATTCCCGACGGTCCGCGCGCCAGTTCCAGGATTTCACCGATTATCACGGCTATCGAAATTCAGGAAAAAGCCGGAATCGAAGCGGTACTGCATTGCTGCTGCCGCGATAAAAACTTGATCGGCATGCAGGCTGACCTGCTCGGATGCGCCAGTAAAAATGTTAATAATATTTTGTTCATCACCGGCGATCCGCCAAAACTCGGCGATTATCCTTTTGCTTCGGCGGTATTTGATGTTGACGCTGTCGGTATTCTGCAAGTTTGCGACAAACTCAATCAGGGCGTGGATATCGGCGGAAAATCTATTGGCGCCCCTACCCCGATTTGTCCGGGAGCCGGAGCCGACCCGAATGCTATAGATATGGAACGCGAACTCAGACGCCTGCGCGAAAAAGTCGCCGCCGGCGCAAAATATATCATAACTCAACCCGTTTTCGATACTGAGGCTTTATTTAAATTCATTGAGCAGATTGCAGACTTGAATATTCCGGTTATCGCCGGGATATGGCCTCTGGCAAGTTACCGGAACGCATTGTTTATGAAAAATGAAGTACCAGGCGTAACTGTTCCAGACGAAATAATGGAACGCATGGAAGCTGTCGAAAGCCGCGAAGAACAACGCGCGGCCGGTATAGCAATTGCCCGTGAAGCTGTCGCCCGATTGCATAAACACATTCAAGGTGTCCAGGTTAGCGCGCCTTTCGGAAATATTGACAGTGCCCTGGCGGTACTGAAAGGTTTATAATTTATGTCTGTGGATAAAATACTATTAGATTTTACTTCTTCACCTTTTAAAAAAGCTGACGGTATAGCTAATTTGACTGAATGCCGAAAAACTGCCGAAGAATATGGTTTTGACTTTGGTGTGCAGCTGCATAACACCGCAGGTGCTGACGAAATCGAAAATCTGGCGTCCGCCGGTATAAAACTCAGCGCCCATGCGCCGTTAGTCGCTCAATATTCTATTAATCTAGCCGAAAAATCATTTGATCCTGCCAAACAACTTATTGATGAAAACTGCAAAATGTTCAGGAAACTGGGCATTACACAAACAGTCTTTCACGGTTTCGGCATGACTGATAAACCGATACCGATGTTCGGTCCCGGCGGTTCCTATGACGAATGTATGCAGGAAGTTTTTCGCCCCGGGCTCTCGCTTGACGGCAAAAGCCGTATCTGCTGTGATTTCACCCATACCGCGGAGTTCAAAGAACGTCAACTGCGCGTCAAAGAACGCCTGGCATATATTCGTGAGACTTATCCTGATATTCTGTGGTGTCTCGAAAATGATTTCCCCGCTTATGGTTCGGCAAATATATTCCCCGAAAGTTCTATTTTTATGGATAATCCTATTTGTCTGGACAGTAGCCATTTATGGGCAAGCGCCTACATTTTTGACCGTGATTTTCATGCGGAAACAATGAAATATTTAGAAAGCGGTCAAGTAAAAATGGCACATATTCACGCGTCGATTTATACTGATAACGTAGCGAAAGCTGACTGGAGCGACGGGCATTTGTCATTGAATACTAAAAACGAAATGGAGCTGCCGCGTTTTGTCCGTGCCTGTCGCAACGCAAATGTTAAACATTATGTTCTCGAAAT
>DAOWBJ010000096.1 GCA_030634125.1 Victivallales bacterium | reverse complement strand
TTGCCGTATTGCTAATATTGGGATAATCAAGGGTTACATACTTATATTCGGGAAAAAGGTGTTTAAATAATGTTGATTTGCCAGTCTGGCGAGCGCCGGTTAAGATCACGACAGGGAAATCTTCTGCAGAATCAAGAAGTCTTTTTTCAATTGCTCTGTGCACATATTTTTTCATAAGGATAAAATAGCCATTTTTTATGCAAATTCAAATAAAAAAAGTGAAATTACATAAATAAGGCTTGTTTTAAAATCCGGTCTGATCGGATATTTTGATATTTTTCATAAAATTATTTTTGCCTCGTGTTCTTTAGCGAAGTTTATTTCGTTAAGTTTTTGTTCAGCGACGAGCAGGTCTTCCGGGGTGTCAACGCCAATGCTTTCGAGCGAACTGCGCATAAGGTATATTTTAATGCCGTTTTCCAAAGCACGCAACTGTTCAAGTTTTTCACAGGCTTCCAAACGTCCTTCCGGTAAAGAAACAAAGTTTTCCAATACTTCCTTTCGGTAAGAATAAATTCCCCAGTGCAGAAGTGCCGGATAATCAATACCGTCTTCACGCAAAAATGGTATGAGTGAACGGCTGAAATACAAGGCGAAATCAAAGTTGTCAACAACAACTTTCACCTTATTCGGATCAGTTAAAACATCCCGTTCAGCCGGAACCCCGACGGTGCCCATTTCAATTTCCGGATTTGACTGCATCAACACTATCAAATCATTAATGACTTCAACCGGAATTAAAGGTTCGTCGCCTTGGATATTGATGATTATATCACAATCCAGGTCGGCAGCCGCTTCGCAAATCCGGTCTGTACCGGAGGGATGATCCGGTGAGGTCATAACGGCTCTGCCGCCGAAAGCCTCTACCGCGTCAACTACCTGCCGGTCATCAGCGGCGATTAAAACTTCGTCCGCTACTGAAGCTGCGGCTTTTTCATAAACCCATTGAATCATTGGTTTGCCGCATAGCTCCGCAAGAACTTTGCCCGGGAAACGAGTGCTGGCGAAACGTGCCGGAATAATTGCTGCCGCTTTGTTATTCATTTTATATCCCCCTGTTAAAACTTTCAAGCAATTCGTCTTTGCTGACCGTAACTGTGCCGACTTTGCCGACGACAATTCCGGCGGCGTGATTAGCTATTTCCGCGGCTTCCACGGGATCTGCTCCCGTACTCAAAGCTAGAGTGAAAGCCGCGATAACTGTGTCGCCGGCTCCTGATACATCATAAACTTCACGCGCTTTTGTCGGAATTACCACCATCTCCGCGTTTTTGCGGAACAGTGCCATGCCTTGTGCCGCTAATGAAATTATTAAATAATCCGGTTCCCATTCATCCAGCAGCCGCGCCGCAACAGCGTGTAACTGCTTGTCATCTTTCACCGCCATGCCGTTTCCCCGCGAAAAGGTTCCGGTGATCGCGAAAGCTTCACTGCGGTTCGGTTTCATTACTGTCAAACCTTTTACTTTCAGCAAATGACCGGGTTTCGGGTCAAGCGAAGTTATGATATTCTTTTCTCCGGCACAAACGATAATCTGATTGAGCATTTCCTCATTCAAAACACCTTTGCCGTAATCCTCAAAGATTATAGCGTCAACCGCTTTGGAATCTATTAATTTTTTAAGTTCAATAATTATTTCCTGACGAATAATATCATCAAGCTTTTCAGTATCTTCAAAATCAACACGCAGGAGTTGCTGTGCCGAAGCAATGATGCGTTGTTTTTTGGTCGTGCGCCGCGATTTATCAACGGACAGGCTTGCCGGATCAATGCTGTAACTTTCAAAAAGCTTTTTCATCTCATTGCCGTCGGAATCATTTCCGATAATACCGTAAGCTTTAACTTTGCCGCCTAAAGTAACGACATTGCGCATTACGTTTGCGGCTCCGCCGAGACAGCAGCTTTTTTTCTTGACCTGGACAATTGGAACCGGAGCTTCGGGGGAAATTCGTGAAGTTTTGCCCCAAATATAAACGTCAAGCATTAAATCACCGACTACCGCGATTCTCATATCACGAAATTTATCAACGATTTGTGTGAGACGAGTCTTTTTCATAAGATATTCTCCAAAAAATGTAAAGCTCAACTTAGTTAGTTTTTGCCATTTCTTTTTTTAGTGTTTCAATAAATTTTTCAGCTTTCAGCTTAGTATCGGTACTGTAAGCTCCTTTTTTCCTTAAGTGATTGAGGAACTTGGGAATACCGGTCATTGTTTTTTCAATTTCTTTAATTTCTTTAAAGCTTATCTGATATTGATATTGACGCAAGTACTCCGCCAGCGGAGTCAAACTGTCGGCAATAATCTTTGCTTCACCTTCCGCATATTCTTCCTTGGAGTTGAAATGCAGAAAACCGTTACGGGTATAATCAAAATTGTTGATCATTTCCTGACGCGCAACCTCTTCACTCCAAACTCCTTCCATCTGCAAATGCGCTGGAATGAAAATTGCCATGAAAAGCTCAAAAGATATAATCAGGAAAAAAATTACAATTGCCGAATAAGCAATGTAATCTTTTTTGAAATTTGCCGAATGTACAGGCTTTTCCAAAATATATCTCCAAAAGTATTTTATACCGGTCTTAAAAGCCAGTTGTATAATTTATAATTTATCAATCAGGTACATTACTGTTTAAAGTCAACTTTTTCTACTTTTATCTGTACAAATTTTATTAGTAACGTTCTTTTCCACAAAAAATTTGATTTTCTGGAATTATTTTACTATTTAGTATCCAGCCTGCTTGCTTTTTGCCCGGAATAACAGTATTATGTTAACGTTGAGATAGCTTAAGCAATAAAACTTTATTCAAGGATTATTTATGGCAAGCTTGAAAGATATAGCCGCTAAGACCGGATTATCTATGAATACTGTCAGCCGGGCGATACGGCACAGCGGTTACGTTTCGGAAAAAGCACAGAAACTTGTTGACGCGGCGGTGGTGGAGCTGAACTATCAGCCGAACCGCGCGGCTCAAAGCCTTCGTTCCAGCCGCAGCTACGAAATAGCTGTAATCAATATAGTTAATGAACCATCTTCGGCTTGCGATTCCATGGCTATGGATAAGGTCTTTGGAATTAAAGAATATTTAACTACCGACAGCTATGAACCAAATATGCATTACATGTATTCATCGCCGGAATATTCAGCCGAAAGCGAAAAGCTTTTTTCAAATATACTGTGGCAAAAGCCCGCGGGAATAATTTTTTTGAGCGAAAACGCGATGGCAATGAAATTATATAATATCGCAGAAAAAGCAGGGATTCCGGCAATACTAATATCTTATGCCGGCAGTCTTGAATATGACAGTGTTTATGTTGACCGCAGGCAGGGGGTTTATGATGGTGTGAAATATTTGCTTAAAAAAGGTCGCCGTAATATCGTTTTTGCAGGGCAAAAAATTTCTGATCAGCGTTTTGAGGGCTACAATGCGGCGGTTGTTGATGCTGGAATTTCTTCTCGCATAGTATCTATAAAGTCTGGCGGACTTGAAGAAATTTCTAAAACAGGACGGGATGCCGCGGTGAAAATTTTGAGTGAGCAGCCGGATGTTGACGGTGTGATTGCTTATTCTGATTATTTAGCGTCAGGCATTGCTCTGGGCTTTAAATCTTTGGGGAAACGGGTGCCGGAAGACATTGCTTTGATCGGTTTTGATAATCGCGAACTGGCAATGTTCAGTTCGCCGCCCTTAACTACCATCGCTCAACCAAACCGCGAACTTGGAAGATTGACAGCGAAAGCTCTTTTAAGCAAAGTTTTATTAAAAAATACCAAAAAAATACAAATAAAAGTCAAGATGGAATTAGTTTTGCGCCAGTCAGCGTAAAATTATTTACTGATAATAATGCCGCTTAAACCACGGACATTGGTATCACCTAAACTGTGTGCTATTTTAATCAGTTCAAGATCATTGTAAGTATCTTTTTCCAGCAGGGAATCATCAATTATTTCGCCGGGGTTGAACTGCTGCAAGGTCCATGTTTTTAAACCGGCAGAGGAGAGTTCTTCGCGCATTTTTATTAAGTCAGTTTCAGAGAGCAGAGCTTTGTGAACAGTAGTGCGTACATCGATAAAAATATCTTTCTCCAGAGCGAATTTGATAACTTTCAGAGTTTTCTTACCAAGTTCCGGCACATGATGACATTGAGAAATTTCATTATATTTATCTAAAGGAGCTTTGTAGTCAACGCCCAGCGCGTCAAGACCGGCTTCATTATGAATTTCAAAAACTTTTTCCGGTATACTTCCGTTGGTGTCGAGTTTTACCAAAAACCCCATCTCTTTTATTTTCCTGATGAAAGACAAAAGCGCTTTGCGCAAAATTGGTTCGCCGCCGCTGACGACTACCCCGTCAAGCTTGCCTTGTCTTTTTTTAAGAAATTCAAAGAATTCATCTTCACTGATTAATGGTTGGCTTTCAGGGTCAAAAACCAGACATGGATTATGGCAGTAGCCGCAGCGGAAATTACAATCACCGACAAAAGCCACACAGGCCATTTTCCCCGGGAAATCCACCAGGGTAAAGCGTACCATTCCACGGATATTCATTTTTCCCCTTTGCAATAAAAAAAAGCACTCCCCCGCGGAACGAAAGAGTGCTTTATAAATACAATATTTATGCTACTTTGCACCCTTTAGCAGAGCAATTTGCCAGATAAGCCTTCCTGTCTTTGAACTCTTCTCTTTTGCCTTTGTTCCAATCCGTTACCGGTCTGAAATATCCGCAAACTCTGCTGTAAACTTCGTTCTTTTGTCCGCACTTAGCCATTTTCTTTCTCCTGACTTTATTTGTTAATGTTTTATTTAAAAAAATTATCCTACTACTTTGAGTGTTTCTTCTTCGACTTCTAAAGGACACTCCGAATGTTCGCCCGGTATATAGCCATGAACCGGACAAATACTGAATGACGGGGTTATAGTGAAATATGGAAGACGATAGGTGCTTGCAACTCGTTTGACCAGAGCCGCAACCTGTGCCGGGTCTTCGATACGTTCGCCGACAAAACCGTGGAAAACAGTTCCGCCGGTATACATTGCCTGTAATGGATCCTGCAGATCCAGTGCTTCAAACAAGTCATCAGTGTAACCAACCGGCAGCTGACTTGAGTTTGTGTAATATGGATTAGTATCGCCGGCACAAATAATGTCCTGGAAACGTTTACGGTCAAGACGCGCCAGCCTGAAACTTGTACCTTCGGCAGGAGTTGCTTCGAGATTGTAAATATGACCGGAGGATTCCTGGAAATCCTGAAGCTTGTTGCGCATGAAATCCAGAACTTTCAAGGCGAAAGCATTACCTTCCTCATCGCAGATCGAACATCCGAGGAAGTTCAAGCATGCTTCATTCATACCGACCAGACCGATTGTACTGAAATGATTTTCCAGATTCGGCAGATAAGTTTTGGTGTATGGTAAAAGATCGCCTTCGAGATAACGTTGAACAACTTTGCGTTTAGTTTCAAGAGATTCCATTGCCAACAGCATGAGATTACCGAGACGGGCAAAAAATTCTTTTTCATTTTTAGCGATGTAACCGATACGTGGCAGGTTCATAGTGACCACGCCAATTGAACCTGTTTGTTCGCCCGCGCCGAAAAGCCCGCCGGTTTTGTTGCGCAGTTCGCGCACGTCCATTTGCAGACGGCAGCACATGCTGCGGACATCACCGGGATTCAATTCGCTGTTGATGAAGTTCTGGAAATACGGCAAGCCGTACTTGCCGGTAACTTCGAATAAGAGTTTAGCGTTTTCGCTGTCCCAGTCAAAATCATCAGTAATGTTATAAGTTGGAATCGGGAAAGTGAAAATTCTACCATCGCGGTCTCCCTGACTCATAACTTCAAGAAATGCTTTGTTAATCAGATTCATTTCTTCCTGATAATCACGGTAATATTTGCCGTCCAGAAGTCCGCCGCCGATAATTACCGGATTGTCCTTCAAATCTTCAGGCACAATCCAGTCAAAAGTCAGGTTGGTAAATGGAGTTTGACCCCAGCGACTCGCGATATTCAAGCCAAAAACAAACTGTTGTATGCTCTGTTTGATTTGCTTATAAGTTAATCCGTCTTCTCTGATGAACGGGGCGAGCAAAGTATCAAATGAACTGAAAGCCTGCGCTCCCGCCCATTCTGTCTGTAAAGTGGATAAAAAATTTACGATCTGTCCCAGAGCTGTATCGAAATGTTTTGCAGGGCCCGCACTGGCGCGTCCGCTGCTGCCTTTGAAACCTTCCTGCAGTAACTGACGCAGACTCCAGCCCGCGCAGTATCCGGTCAGACAGTCAAGATCATGGATGTGATAGTCTCCATTGCGATGAGCGTAACCCTCCTCTTTGGAGTAGATCTTGTCAAGCCAGTAGTTGGCGATCACCTTACCCGCACTGTTGTTGACCAATCCAGCATTAGAGTACCCCGTATTGGAGTTGGCTTTTATACGCCAGTCTGTTCCATTGATATACTCTTCTATGGTCTGAACCGCATTGATATAGGTTGTGTCTTCATTAAAGCCATGAGAGTGTTCACGTTTCATCTTATGCATCAGACGATAGAGCATAAAGGATTTCATCACGTCAAAATAGCGTGCTTTGTAGAGCTCTTTTTCGATTACATCCTGGATATCTTCGACTGCAGCGGTACGTTTGGGCTTGAGTCTGTCTATGACACGAAAAAAGACACTATTATCATAAGCGATA
>DAOWBJ010000306.1 GCA_030634125.1 Victivallales bacterium | reverse complement strand
TCAGGACAGGTCTCACTGCGGACTGCACTATTCTGGACATTCAGGAAAATACTGACCTTGACCAGATACGTCCGGCATTCGGCGGTAATATCATGGCTCATATCAACACGCCGAAACACCGTCCGCAGTTCGCGACTGTGCGCTACAAAATTTTTTCCGCCCCGGAAAAATCAAGTGAATACAAAGGACGCTTGACGGAATGCGATATTTGTCCTTCAAAACTTGATTCAAATATTGAAGTTCTCGAAATACGAAAAAAAGAAAAAGAAGTAAGCATCGAAGACGCCGAAGTCATAATCGTTGCCGGCCGCGCGATAAAAAAACAGGAAGACCTTGATATGATTTATCAGTTTGCCGACTCCATCGGCGCACAGGTAGCCGGCACACGCTCACTTATTGAAACCGGCTGGATCGACCCTAAACGCCAGATCGGATTAAGCGGCAGAACAGTAAAACCTGAGCTCATCATAACTTGCGGTGTTTCCGGCGCGATACAATTCGTCGCGGGAATGAACAATTCAGCATTTATCGTCGCCATCAATACAGATAAACACGCGCCGATTTTCAAACACGCTCATGTCGCTATAGTTGGCGACATTTACGAGATACTGCCCAAATTAAACGAAAATATACAGGAATCGGCACAATGAACTACAGTAAAATAAATAATGAAGATATAGTATTTCTCGAATCCCTATGCGGAAAAGATAAGGTATTCACCGAGGATAGCATTAACGAAGATTTCAGTCACGATGAGCTTTCCGGAATCAATCAATACCCAGAAGTACTCGTCGAAGTATCCAGTACCGAAGAAGTTTCAAAAATAATGAAATACGCCGCTAAGCGGAATATTCCCGTAACTCCCAGAGGGCAAGGTACCGGACTGGTCGGCGGTTCCGTGGCAATTCACGGTGGAATAATGATGAATATGAGCTCAATGAATAAAATCATCGAACTTGATGAAGAAAATTTAACACTCACCGTCGAGTCCGGCGTATTGCTCATGAAAATCTCGAAATTCGTCGAAGAACATGATCTTTTCTATCCCCCCGATCCGGGAGAAAAAAGCGCGACTATCGGCGGCAACATCAATACAAACGCCGGTGGTATGCGCGCGGTAAAATACGGTGTTACCCGTGATTACGTCCGCGGACTTGAAGTAGTCCTCGCTGACGGTGAAGTCATGGAATTCGGCGGTAAAATCGTCAAAAACAGTTCAGGCTACAGCCTTAAAGATATGATCGTAGGTTCCGAAGGAACGCTCGCTATAGTCACCAAAGCCGTATTGCGGCTCCTGCCGCTTCCGCAAAAGACAATCAGTTTGCTCATCCCCTACCCCGACCTGGCGCAAGCTATCGAAACAGTTCCGCTGATCATTAAGTCAAAATCGATTCCCACCGCCATAGAATTTATGGAAAGAGAAGTAATTCTGGTCGCTGAAGATTTTTTAGGCAAAGCATTTCCCGACAGTTCCGCCGCTGCGTATCTGCTTTTGACATTTGACGGCAACAGCAAAGAAGAAATCGAGCAAGCCTACGAAAAAGTAGCACATATTTGCCTCGATAACGGAGCACTCGACGTTTTCATATCGAACACCCGGGAAAGGAATGAGGCTATCTGGTCCGCGCGCGGAGCCTTTCTGGAAGCAATCAAATCCTCGACCAGCGAAATGGACGAATGCGATGTCGTTGTCCCCAGGAAATTTGTCGCTGATTTCATTAAAGACATAAAAACTCTTCAGGATGAATTCGGTGTTAGAATAATGAATTTTGGTCATGCCGGAGACGGGAACCTGCATATTTATGTTTTAAAAGACGAACTTACAGAAGAAATCTGGAAACAAAAACTCAACGCGGTTTTTGACAAAATGTACGCCAAGGCCGACAAGCTGGGCGGCTTAGTTTCTGGCGAACACGGAATAGGCTGCGCCAAAAAAACTTTTCTCCAGAGATCAATAGGGGATTCCGGCATAGCTCTGCTCAAAAGAATAAAATTATCTTTCGATCCGGCAAACATCCTCAATCCCGGTAAAGTCTGCCAGTAAAAAGATAATTTTATAAAACATAATTTTTCAAATAAAACTATTTTTTTAAATATTTCAGCTTGAAAATCTTGTTTTTGGCATTAATCTATAAGCTCACTCAAAGATTTAGCCGATGTGGCGGAATTGGCAGACGCGCTGCGTTCAGGGCGCAGTTCCTTCGCGGGAGTGTGGGTTCGAATCCCACCATCGGCACCATCATTTCATAGACATATGCATAAAAAAATGACGGTTTGATTAATATCAACCGTCATTTTTTGTATATTTACTAAGTGTATTAGCCGTTGGTTTTTTCAAATTGAATCATGAAGTCAATCAATTTTTCAACACCGGCAATTGGCATCGCGTTGTAAATACTAGCGCGAATACCGCCTACTGAACGATGACCTTTTAAACCACTCATGCCCTTTGCGCCAGCTTCTTTGATGAATTTGGCTTCGAGCTCCTCTGCAGGCAGACGGAAAACAACATTCATTTTAGAACGGCTGCCGGGAGAAACCGGACCGCGATAAAAATCACTTCCATCCATAAGCTCGTAAAGAGCTTCAGATTTAGTGTTGTTGATTTCTTCAATCATCGCCAGGCCGCCTTTCGCTTTCATCCAGTCTGTTACCAGTTTCAGAAGGTAAATAGCAAAAGTCGGAGGAGTATTGAACATTGAATCTTTGTCAATGTAAGTTCCGTAGCGCAGCATGGTCGGAATATCTTTAGCTCCGCGTGCCGCCAAATCTTTACGGATAATAACC